>JAPLUH010000348.1 GCA_026397675.1 Verrucomicrobiota bacterium | reverse complement strand
CCGGAGGCCTGATGCCGCGGAGCCCCGCCCACCAAAAACCGCAGCGGAGCGGTGTCAGGCCGCAGCGAGCCTTGGAGGCGATCACCACACACCCCTCGCGCAAAGCGCGAAAGCCGATCCTTCCCAGAGCCTCCTCAGCGCGCGGAGGCCTGATACCGCGGAGCCCCGCCCACCAAAACCGCAGCGAAGCGGTGTCAGGCCGCAGCGAGCCTTGGAGGCGATCACCACACACCCCTCGCGCACAGCGCGAAAGCTTCTCCTCCCCAGAGCCTACTCAGCGCGCGGAGGCCTGATACCGCGGAGCTAACGCCCGTAACCGTTACCATTCCCCGCCGGGGCGGCCGGGTGGATGTCGAGGTAAGTGTATTCCTTGAGCCCGCGCTCGTACTCATCAAGGAGGCGCATGCCTTCAGTCGGCTTGAGCTTGTCGCTCTTAATGGCCGCATCCACCTGAGCCTTCATCTGGCGCTTGAGCTCCCCTTCTTCGTACTGCACCGAAGTGAGGCACTGGCTGATGGTGTTCCCTTCGATGACCTCTTCAATGTAGTAGCCGCAGGGCTCATCGGGCTCGAGGAAGACATGCACCTCGTTCACACGACCAAACAAATTATGCAAATCACCCATGATGTCCTGGTAGGCACCCATGAGGAAGAACCCCAAGTAATAAGGCTCCTGACCCTGCGGAGTCTCCCGCAGTTCATGCAGCGGCAGCGTGTCGCGGACATCGCGAAGATCCACAAACTTGTTGATGCACCCGTCCGAGTCGCAGGTGATGTCCACCAGTGTGCCCTCGCGCGTCGGCCGCTCCAGCAGTCGATGCAACGGCATCACCGGGAACAACTGGCCCAAGGCCCAATGGTCTAGGAGTGACTGGAAGACCGAAAAATTGCAGAGGTACTGGTCTCCCAAACTGTCCTCCAGTTGCTGGATCTCTTCGGGCACATAGCCTTGCCCTCGGAACGACTGAACGACTTCCTTGGAAATTTCCCAATAGAGGGTCTCAATCTTGGCTTTCTCCGGCAGTTCCAAGACCCCAAGGGTGAACATCTGGTGAGCGTCCTCCTTGCGTTCCAACGCATCGTGGAAGGACTCCAGCTTGTTGACCTTTCCGAGGTTGTCCCGGATCTCGAGCATCTCCTTCACCAAGCGGTGCTCATCGGCCCCATATTGGAATTGGATCTCCTGACGAGTCTTGTCGATCGAGCCGAAGACCTCGACCACGAGCACCGAGTGGTGGGCCACCAACGCGCGCCCGGATTCACTAACAATGTCCGGATGCGCAACCCCCTCCGCGTTGCAGACATCGGCGATATAATACACGATGTCGTTGGTGTATTCCTGCAGCGTGTAATTGGTCGAGCTGTCGAAGGCACTGCGAGAACCATCGTAATCCACGCCTAAGCCTCCACCGACATCCATGAACTCGATGGGGAAACCCATCTTCATGAGCTTGGCGTAGAAACGGGCCGCCTCCTGCACGGCCTTCTTCACGGTCAGAATATCCGGAACCTGAGAGCCAATGTGGAAATGCAGCAGCTTGAAACTGCTCGATAAATTTTCAGCGCGCAGCAACTCGGCCGCAGCCAGCAGCTCCGAGGTACTCAGACCAAACTTAGCGTTCTCGCCACCGCTTTCGGCCCACTTGCCCGACCCCTTGCTGAGAAGGCGCGCACGGATGCCGATCAACGGCTCCACACCCACCTGCTTAGAAACGGTGATGATCTGGCGAAGCTCCTCGAGCTTCTCCACCACCATAATGACCTTCTTGCCTAGCTTGATGCCGGAGAGAGCCAGCTTAATGAAGGCCTGGTCTTTGTAGCCGTTGCAGATGATGAGGCCTCCGGGCTGGTCCTGCAGCGCCATGCCCGCGTACAGCTCGGGCTTCGAACCCACCTCGAGCCCAAAATTGTAGGCCTTGCCCGCATCGAGGATTTCCTCAACCACCTCGCGCAGTTGGTTGACCTTGATGGGGAAGACTCCCCGGTAGCTGCCCTTGAATTGAAATTCGGTAATGGAATTCCGGAAGGCGTTGTTCAGGTGGGCCACCCGGTCGCGCAGAATGTCTTGGAAACGGATGAGCAGCGGGAATTGCAACTTTCGCTCACGCGCCTCTTCGATGATGTCCGCGATCTCAATAGATGACCCTTTTTCGCGCAGCGGAGTGACCACTACGTTTCCGGCCTCGTTCACATCGAAATAACCGGCCCCCCATCGGTCAATATTGTAGAGGGAACGCGCCGTGGGGATGTCCCACGGAGTGGTGGTAGCAGCGGGGTCGGAATTCGGTTCGCTCATGTTTGGCAACGACGCAAGACGAGGACTCTAGGAACGAGTGGAGTGGATTCAAGCGACAGGTTGCAAAAAATATCATCGAGGCTGAGGTATGCTCGCCCCCTTCTGCGGCTTCTCCTTTGGCTTCCGGCACTTTAGCGGCATGGTGTCTCGGTCATGCGACTGCTGATCGCCATCACCGGAGCCAGCGGGACAATCTATGCCCAGCGCTTGCTGGACCAACTAGATCCCCATCAACACGAGGTCCATGTCATGCTCAGCCAGTATGCACCGCAGGTCATCGAGGCTGAGCAACCTGGGGGCCTACGACTGCCGGATGGGGCTCAAGTCCACAGCCACCGTTCGATGAACCTGCCCTTTGCCAGCGGATCCAATCCGCCGGATGTCATGGTGGTCATTCCCTGCAGCATGGGAACGCTCGGACGCATCGCACACGGATTGAGTTCCGATTCCATGCTGCGGTGCGCCGACGTGATGCTCAAAGAACGCCGCAAGCTCATCTTGGTCCCGCGTGAAACCCCGATCTCGCTGGTGCACGTGAAGAACTTCGAACTCCTCATTCAGGCTGGCGTGCTGCTCATTCCCGCCAACCCGCACTACTACAATCGACCCACCACGGTCGAAGCCGTCGCCGACACTGTGGTCGCCCGCGTCCTCGACCACATGGGTGTCTCCCATCGCCTGACCGTCCGTTGGCAGGAAGAAATCGAATAGCCCCATGCCCCACGTCCGAAGCCATTGCCCCATGTCTCCGCTCTATCTCCGCCCGGCCCCCAAGCAAACGCTCTCATGATTTCCCTGCTTTCTAAGTGGGCCTCGTTCGTGAAGTTCAGTCACACGGTGTTCGCCCTGCCCTTCGCCTTGGCTTCTATGATGCTGGCCGCGCGCGATCAGCATGGGTGGCCCGGTTGGAGGGTCTTCCTGCTAGTCCTAGCCGCCATGGTCAGTGGTCGCACCTGTGCCATGGCCTTCAACCGAATCGTGGACCGACGCTTTGACGCACTGAATCCCCGCACTGCAGGGCGACACCTGCCGGCTGGCGCCATCTCGATGACCAGTGCTGTGAGCCTCTGCCTGCTCAGCGGCGCGGCCTTGGTGGCGGCCAGTTGGATGCTGAACCCGCTCTGCTTTGCCCTGTCGCCCGTGGCTCTCTTCTTCATTTGCTTCTACTCGCTGACCAAGCGCTTCACCGATTTCACCCATGTTTGGCTCGGCATCGCACTCGCCATCGCCCCGGTCGGAGCCTGGTTGGCGGTGAAGGGCGGTGTGGAGTTTCTCCCGATGATCGACGGCAAACTCAAGCTGAGCCACAGCGCCTTCGTGCCGTTGGTCTTGGCACTGTCCGTCCTCCTGTGGCTCTTCGGCTTCGACATCATCTACGCCACCCAAGACTACGAATTTGACCGCACTCAGGGACTGCACTCGTTGGTGGTGCGCTGGGGGCCCAAAAACGCCTTGGGCGTTGCCTTCATTGCACACCTCCTGCTGTGGATCTTGTTGGCTATCTTCGGAGCGCTGGCGGCCTTCAGACTGGCCTACTGGCTGGGCCTCATGGTCATCGGTGTCCTACTGCTCGCCGAGCACCTGCTGGCACGCCGTAGGGATACCCGCTCTGTCAACATTGCCTTCTTCAAGCTCAACGGCACCATTAGCACGCTGTTCCTCAGCCTGGTTGCCGTAGAGGTGCTGTTCCCGTGGTTCCGTTTGCAGTGGGCCGACAGCCTCCTCCGCTGAAATCCATTCGCAACTTCGGCTCTGATTGAGCCTCCATTAGGGCTTACTAGCGAAGGGGCTCTCCGCTCAGGAGGTGCTCCCGCAGAAACAAAATCGTGCTGAGGAACTGGAAGTCAGCGTTCGGTTTCTTGGCAAATCCATGCCCTTCATCCCGGGCCATCAAGTAGGCGCAAGTCCGACCATTGGCTCGGAGCGCTTGGACCATTTGCTCGGCTTCGCTCAGTGGCACTCTGGGGTCGTTCTTACCCTGGACAACCATCAACGGAACACGGATCCGATCGACCTGATTGAGCGGTGAGATCTTTTCCAGATGGGCGCGCATTTGGGGATCCCGCTCGTCCCCGTACTCCACGCGGCGCAAATCCCGACGGTACTCCTGGGTGTTGGTGAGGAAGGTGACGAAATTGGAGATCCCAACGATGTCCACACCGCACCGCAGTCGATCGCTGAAATGCACCAAGGAGGCCAGCGTCATGTAGCCGCCATAGCTCCCCCCCATGACCGACACGCGGGCCGGATCGAGCCCCGCATCGGTCCCGATCCAATCGAGGAATGCGCCGATGTCCTTGACCGAATCTTCGCGCAGAAAACCGTCATCCAGGGTGAGGAACCGTTTTCCGTAGCCGGCCGACCCACGGACATTCGGAACCACCAGAGCAACGCCCAACTCGTTCAGAAAATAATTGTAGCGAGCCATGAATCCGGGCCGCGACTGGGATTCAGGGCCGCCATGAATGATCACCACCGCCGGCCGCTTCCCCGGGAACCGCGAGGAATCCGGACGATAGACAAACGCGCTGACCTTCAACTGGTCGAAACTCGGGATCGTGATCAACTCTGGCTCACGGAATGCGGTTGCCGGCAACCCACCGGTCTCGCTCTCGGTCCAGCGAGTCAGGCGGCCGGTTTTGACGTCCACCGAGTAGGCGTCGGAGGGAGACTGGGCATGAGCCAAACTGAAACCCAGATCTCGACCATTCTCATGCCACTCCAAACCGGTCATCACCCCGGCCGGAATACCGGACACGGCCCGGACCTTCCCGGAGCTCAATTTCAGGAGCGATAAACGACTAGACCCGTTTTCGTTGGAAACAAAAGCCAACTGCTCACCGTCAGGAGACAACTCGAACGCCTCGACGTCCCAGACCGGCAACTTCGAAGTATTGCTCCCCAGAGGAGTGAGATCCCTAGTGGCCACATCCATACGGACCAGACGGAGAAACTCCGAATCCAGGTCCGTCGTCGCAAACACGCTCCGGCCGTCTCGGGAAAATCGCGCTGAGCCATACGAGACGACCCGCTGGCTGGCTAGGGTGAGCCTCGAGAGCGTCCGCGTGGCGACATCCAGCAGGTGCAATTCACTGTCAGTAATGGAACGCCGGTTTTGCAGCAGCACCCGGGATCCGTCGTCCTGCACATCGAGCACCGCCCAACCGCCGCCAGAAACTTGAAAAACCATCTCGGCCGATTCAGGCCGGAGAGGATCCAACCGCCAGACGTCGGTGTCGCGGCCATTGCGGCGGGTCGAATTGTGAAAGAGCCAGCGGCCGTCCTTGGAGAAGCGGGCGTTGCCATTGCGGCTGCGGCCGTCGGTGAGCAACGTCGTCTTACCCTCCGCCAAATCGAGCCGGTGCAACTGGTAGAATTCTCCACCTCCGACATCCTGACTGAAAACGATAAAGCGCCCCTGACGCGGCTCAAACTGCCCTCCAGCCACTGGCTCCGTCGAAAAGGTCAACTGGCGGCGAGCCCCACCGGGCTGAGCGACGGCATGCAGTTGGAGGGTATCCGAAAACCGGGTACCGATGAGCATCTCACGGCGGGTGGGATGCCATGAGGCAAAGGCCGCAGTCCGAAACTCCAGGTATCGGGAGGCATCGCGCTTCAATGCGATGGGAATCGGCGGGATTCCCTCGACCACAAGATTGTCAGGGATCTGGGAAAAAACGGTGGCACTCATGCAGGCAAGACCGATAGCGCGGAGGGCTCGGATCATGACGCGACCCCATCACAGGGCACCTGGATTGCAAATATGTTTTCCGTCTAGAGCCGCCTGAGCGTTATCCACGCCTACTTGGCGTATTCAACGCAGCGGGTCTCACGGACCACTGTGATGCGAATTTGCCCAGGATAGAGCAATTCCTCCTCGATGCGGCGAGCCAGATCACGCGCCATCCGCAAAGAGGAATGGTCATCGACTTCTTCAGGCTTCACCACCACCCGCAGTTCACGACCGGCCTGGATAGCGAAGGCCCGCTCCACTCCAGGAAACTCGAAGGCGATGCGCTCGAGGTTCTCCAAGCGCTGGAGGTAGGTGGTCATGCCTTCGCTTCGGGAACCCGGGCGAGTGGCACTAATCGCATCGGCGGCCGCTACGAGGATGCCCAGTGCATTTTCATGCGGGACTTCTTCGTGATGCGAAGCGACCCCATTCACAACCGCAGCAGACTCATTGAAACGCCTGAGGAAATCGGCTCCCACCTTAGCGTGCGGCCCCTCGACCTCATGGGACATGGCCTTGCCGATGTCGTGAAGCAAGCCAGATCGCTTGGCTGCCTGGATGTCCTCTCCCAGTTCTGCAGCCATCAGACCGCAGAGATGAGCCACCTCCAGGGAATGCTCGAGGACGTTCTGAGAGTAGCTGTGCCGGAAATGCAACCGACCCAGCATTTTGGCCACCTCCGGATGGACCGCCGATTGGCCAGCCTTGTAGACCGCGTCCTCGCCCTTGCGGAGGATAAAGTCATCCATCTCAACAGTGACTGCAGCGACCACCTCCTCGATACGGGTCGGGTGGATGCGGCCGTCGAGGATCAGTCGTTCCATGGACTGCCGCGCCACTTCGCGCCGGACTGGATCAAAACCGGAGAGCACCACCGCATTGGGCGTGTCATCCACCAGCACCGTGATGCCCGTGGCGTTCTCGAAAGAACGGATGTTGCGCCCGTCGCGGCCAATGATCCGACCCTTCATTTCTTCGGTCGGCAAGGCCACGGTGGCCGTGCTGGTCTCGTAGGTGTGCTTACCGGCGTAGCGCTGGATGGCCGTGGCGATAATGCGCCGAGCCTGCTGCTCGGCACCGTTCTTCGCGTTTTCGAGGATGTGTCGACTGAGGTTGGCGGCGTCACGGGAAGAGTCCTGTTCGACCTCCTTCAGCAACAGCGTTCGGGCCTCGAGGGCGCTGAGACCAGACAGCGACTCCAATTGACTCTTGCGCTCCTCAGACAACCGCCGGATCTCGAGACGATCTTGGTCCAATTGCGCTCGAGTCACATCGAGGGCCTCCGACCTCAGTCGTGCGTCGTCTTGCTGCGTAACCAATCGCTCCATCTGACGTCCTACCGACGCCTCCCGCTCGGCCAAGCGGGATTCTGTGCCCCCCAGACGTGAACGCTCAGATTCTAGGTCCCGGTCCTGGTCGGCTCGCCAACGACTGAGATCTTGCTGAGCTGCCAAACGCACCTCGACGCGGAGGGCCTCGGTCTCCTTGCGAGATTGATCGGCCCGTTCCCGCTCCCGGATCGACAATTCGGCACGCAAGGCCCGCTCGCGAAAGCGGTAGATGACATAGGCCAACCCCGTGCCGGTCAGCACGCCTCCGACCGCGAAAATCCAGGATTCAGTGACCATGTTTCAATGCAACACCCGACGGTACAAATCGACTACCCGATGGAGTGATCACACCCGTCAGTTCAACGTCGTGACCCTCACGGGGAATTTGCGGAAGCATCTGAAAATCAAAGGCGACTCCATAGCTCCGGCCGCGGAAGAACTTCAGCAACCGATCATAGAAACCTCGCCCTCTTCCCAACCTTCCCCCATCCGTCGAGAATCCTAGCCCAGGAACAAACGCTAAGTCCAGTCGCACGGCATCCATCCGAAGGCACCGAGACCGAGGCTCCGGAATTCCAAACCGACCCGGAATCAGATCCTCGGAACTATCTATCCGGCACCATTGATACGCGGCCGATGCTTCATCGTAGGTGGGTAAAACCACGCATTTTCCTGCCGACCAAGCCCGCTCAGCTAGGGGCCATACATCGGGTTCGTCGGCTCTGGGATAATAAAGGCCCACCACCCGGCAATCGGACCATTCGGGCAACTCTAAACATCTTTCCCGAATGCGGAGCGACCACTCCTCGCGCTGTCCGGCCTCAAGCCCTCGAAACAGCCTGCGGAGATCCTCTCGCAGAGCGCTCTTAAGTGCGGGGAGAGAGGCTGCCGGAGAGTTCATTCGGGCTACTCGTAGCGCAAGGCGTCGATCGGATCGAGATTGGCTGCCTTCAACGCGGGAAAGAATCCGAAGACGATGCCGATGATGGCGCTCACCGTGAAGGCGAGGATCACTGAGGACTGGGAGATGAGCGTCGGGAACTGAAACAACTGGGTCAGCAAGGGGGCCAACCAGTAACCCACGGCGATCCCCACTCCACCGCCCAAGACACTCAAGAGAACGGCCTCGGCCAAGAATTGGAGCAGAACATCCCGACCACGGGCCCCGACCGCCAGGCGGATTCCGATCTCCCGGGTGCGCTCGGTGACACTGACCAGCATGATGTTCATAATGCCGATGCCTCCGACGACCAATGAGATGCCTGCAAAAAAACCGATTAACACGGTCATGATCCGGTTGTTGGCGTTAAAGAAGTCACTCGTCTCCTGCTGGTTACGGACCATGAAGTCATCATCCTTTCCGTCGCTGATCTTGTGCCGACGGCGCAGTAATTCGGTGAGTTGCTCCTGCACTACGGGAATCGCATCGGGCGACTCCGCCTGCACGAAGACGGACCGGAACTTGGTGTCCCCCGACAACCGCTTCATCACACTGGTATAAGGCACGAGCAGGACATCGTCCTGATCCTGGCCAAAGCTGCCAGAACCCTTGGCCTCCAATAACCCCACGATGGTGAAGGGAGCGTTCTTGATGCGCACGGCCTGCCCCACCGGATCGATGCCCTCGCCGAATAGGGTCTTCGCCGTGGTCGCCCCGATCAGGCAGATCTTGGAAGCGTTGCGCACATCGGCGGCCGTAAAGTTCTCCCCGCTTTTGAGGACCCAGGAGCGGGCAACGATGTATTCGTCGGAGACACCGGAGACCTGCACAAAACTGTTCTGATTGCCAGAGGCCACCTGGGCGGAGGTCCGGGCCTCAGGGCTCACGGCCGTCACCTGAGAAATCTCCCGGCGGATCGCATCAAAATCCTCGGTCGACAAGTTGGGCGCCATGCCGAAACCACCTCGGACGCCACCTCGGGTCATATTGCCCGACATCACGGTGATGAGGTTCTGCCCCATTCCGGCGATGCGCTTGTCCACCTCCGCCTTGGCTCCGGTACCCATACTGACACCGACGATGACAGCGGCGATGCCCACGATGATGCCCAACATGGTGAGGAAAGACCGGAGCACGTTGCGCCGGATGGCCATCAGAGCGATGCGAAGGGTGGCAAACATGGGTCAGGGATTGAGTTGGACGGCCTTTTGCTCGGCCTCCAACTTCTGGAGTTCGTCGAGGGCGTTGAGGCGGGCGGTTACCGGTGTATCGCTGCGCACCAAACCATCGCGCATGACCACGATGCGTTTGCAATAATGGGCAATATCCAGTTCGTGGGTCACCATGACCACCGTCATGCCCTCGTCGTTGAGCTTCTGGAAGATGCCCATAATCTCGATGCTCGTGCGCGAATCGAGATTACCCGTGGGCTCATCGGCCAAGAGGAGAGTCGGACGATTGACCAGCGCCCGCGCGATGGCTACTCGCTGCTGCTGCCCTCCTGACAAGCGGCTGGGAGTATGGTCCATGCGCTCGCCGAGCCCCACGAGTTCTAGCGCGGCGGCGGCCCGCCGGTTCTGCTCCGAAACGGCGATTCTGGGCCGAGCATACAGCATGGGCAGTTGCACATTCTCCAGCGCAGTCGTCCGGGCCAGGAGATTAAAACCCTGGAACACAAACCCCAGCTTACGATTGCGCAAGTCGGCCAATTCGTTGCGAGACAGCGAACCGATGTCGACACCGTCGATGAGGCACTTTCCCTGAGTCGGCCGGTCGAGGCAGCCGACGGTATTCATCAGGGTGCTCTTGCCGGAACCTGAGGAACCCATAATGGCGACAAACTCGCCGGGCTCGGCAATGAGGTTGACCCCACGGACCGCGCGCACCTCGATCTCGCCGGTGCGGTAAGTCTTGTGAAAATCCTCGAGCTGGATGACCGCGGGCATGAATTTCGGAGGTTGGGGTGAGGAAGGCGGAGATCAGCGGCGCGGAGCTCCACCAAAGGGCCCACCGAAGGGATTGCCCGCCGGCGCCGTGGCCGAGGACATCGAAGACTTGAGCGCAGTGACGACCACCTGCCCGGGTTCGAGTCCCTCTAGGATCTCGGAATTGGAGGCGTCGGTCATGCCCACTTTGACCGTGATAGTTTGCAGCACCGGCGGGGCATCTGGCGTCGCCGGATCGGCTGGCTTGATGACATACACAGTTTTTAATGTGGGTCCGTCGACGGGCCGCGGACGTGGGGAGCCTCCGCCCATTCCACCGCCACCACCGGGGCCGCCACCCATTCCACCGCCGCCGCCACCGCCGCCGCCGCCGGAGGCCATCATGGCTCGCATGCGATCCCGAACGGCCTGATAAGCCACTTTCTGGTCTGCCGTGAGGGACTCTTCGTATTTTTTACGTTCCTCATCGGTCGGCCGACGTCCTTCAGCCGACCAAGGAGGCGTCGGTAAACCTTCCATACCCGCAGGGCGGGAAGACCGAACGATGTCGTTGGTGGAGACCGTGTTGGTGGCCGGTAGAACAGTGACCCCCGCCGGCGGGGAGAACCGGGTGGCTGAGGCCGGAATGCGGACCACATTCGTTTTCTCCAAGGTGATGAGGGTGGCCGTGGCCGTCATGCCCGGCCGCAACCGCAGGTCCTTGTTATTGACCGCCACCACCGTGGTGTAAGTCACCACGTTCTGGTTGGTGGTCGGCGCGAAACGCACCTGACGGACTCGACCCTCAAACTTGCGATTCGGAAACGCGTCCACGGTGAACTCCACTCGCTGCTGTTCCAGCACATTGCCGATGTCTGCTTCGGAAACGGCCAACTCAATTTGCATTTGGGACAAATCCTGAGCGATCAGAAACAAGGTGGGGGTACTGAAGCTCGCGGCCACGGTCTGACCGGCATCCACATTCCGGGTCACCACCACGCCACTAATTGGAGCAAAGATGGTTGTCCGATCCAGATCCACCTGAGCGCTCTCGACGGCGGCCTCGCGCGTCTTGACCCCAGCCTGGGCCTGCAACAATGCCACATCGGCCTGCTGGCTTTCAGTCTCCGATATTAGCTTCGCGGTGAAGAGTTGCTTAGCCCGCTTGGAATTAAACTCAGCCATGGCTAGGCCTGCAGCGGCATTGGCCAGATCGGCTTTAACCCGGGCCAAACTCCGCTCGTAGGTAGCCGGATCGATGCGTGCCAGAACGTCGCCCTCCTTCACGACAGAGTTAAAATCGACCTTCATCTCGGTGATGGTGCCCGAGATCTGGGAACCCACTTGGACTTGTCGGATGGGAGCGATGCCGCCATTGGCGCTGACACTTTGAACCATGTTGGTCCGTACCGACGCCTCGGTCTTAAACTCGACGGGCGCAGGCTTTTTGAAGCGATCGCAGCCTGTCACCAGCAGCAGGATTGCCGGAAAAAGGACCGCGGACACAAAGCCAGCAAAGCCGGCGCGGGTCCATAGGACAGAATGGCGCAAAAACGGATTCATGGGCAAAACAAGAGCGGGCGAACTAACGGAACTCCATCACGACTCGTCGACGGCGAAGACCCTCACAGTCTGCCGCCGGTTACGCAAAATCTCCATACAAACACCGGAGGACAGAGTGGAACTCTGACTCTCCGGTGTTGAGATTGGACAAAAAAGAGAATGATCCGATCAGAGCGGCTTGATGCTCAGATTGCGGAAGGACACCGGGTCATTGTGACCGGCGAAACCAAAGTGACCCTGAGTGCGGGTCTTGCCCGGGTGCGGGCTGTTGGCCATATAATTGGTAATCGTCGACAAGTCGGCGTCCAAGATGACGAACCCGTTGAGTTCGGTCCGAATACGACTGCCCTGCACGTAGGTCTCCTGGAAATTCCACTCACCATTGGGGCGTTGATAACCTTGATGGGCCGGGGCCATACCATAGGCGCCACCGTAAGCCTGACGCGGATCGAGCTTGGAACCGGTCTTGGCTTCGTAGTCTTCGGCCAACACCTGCAACTCGGTCATGGCGACATAGGCCGCATCACCCGAACCCGGGTAGCGGATCGCAAACCCGTTGTTGCCAGCGCTGGGCACCTGAACCTCGGCGCGGAAGGCAAAATTAGCGTATTCAGCCTGAGTGAATAGGCACCCTCCCTTGCCCTTCTTGCAGCGGATGGACCCATCCACCACTTCGTAATCCGCCACGGCACCCTTCCAACCGGTGAGGTCCTTACCGTTCCAAATGGACTGGAAACCTTCCTGTCCATGGCTGGCGAGGATCTTGTTGGCCTCGGTGCTGCCGATCTCGCGAATGAACACATTCTTCCAGCGGATCTCACCGCCGTGGGTCTGCAACTGGATGGGGCCATGGGCCGGGATGGGCTTCTTGCGATCGTAGTAATTTTCCATCACCGCATGCTGGACGACCGGTTTGTCATTGAGCCAGATGCTCACCCGCGAACCGACCATGACGATGCGGAAGGAATTCCACTGACCAAACGGCTTGTCAGCCAGCACCAACGGATCCTTACCGGGAGCGCCCGGCGAGTTATTCCAAAGACCGCCCGATCCCTTGTTTGCGCCGATGCTAAACTTAGCCTTTTCGGTGTAGTCCCAGATTTGCACCTGAGGAACGCCGCGCAGGTAGATCCCCGAATCGGCCAGCGGAACCGTCTTGTATTCCAACAGCAGTTCGAAATCGCCGTAATCCTTCTCGGTGGTGGCATAGGCGCCATTGCCCCCATTCACCAATTCCCCGTTCTCAACATGCCAGTTGGGTTTGCCCGTCTTGGCATCGATTTCCGTCAGCGTCTTGGTCCACTTGGCGATCTGAGCCGCACGGTCCGCCTCGGGCATGGCCAGCAACTTGCGGTGGTCGAAGGTGTCGCCTCCGCGAAAACCGGTGAGGTCATGCCCATTGAAGAGCTGCGAAAAACCCTTCGGCGGCTGGTTCAGAGCATGGAGGCTGGAACAGCCCCAAAGGCCGACCATGGCTGCTGCGGTGGTTGCGGTGGCAACAAATTGGCGACGGTTGAACGGTAGGTTCATGAGGAGTCTCCGTCCGTGTTAATCCCGTTCGTCGTCGGGGTCAACCGTGGTACGTCTTCAGAGGCAAGATTGATTTCAGCAGAGCCCCGCGGTTTACTCGGCGTTCTTAACCGGATGTCACGCCACGGAACCAAGATCGGCCCCTACACGCTCCACGAGGAGATCAACGCAGGCGGAATGTCCGAGATCTGGCTGGGCACCGACACCGGTGGCAAAGCAGTGGCCATCCGGCTCATGCTCAACAACACGACCTTCGCCTTCACGGAGCGCAAGCGCTTCCTGACCGGTTGTGAGACCTTACAGGCCTGCCAAGACGACAAGCACATCATCGGCTACATCGAGCACGGCAAGATCGATGGCGAGTTGGTTCTGGTTCTTGAATACGTCGAAGGTGAGAACCTCAAGCTGCGTATGGCCACCGGTGATTCGGTCCTGGCTGAGAACGTGGCCCAAGTGCTCATCGACATGGCCGAGGCCCTAGAGCTCGTCCATGACCGCGGCTACATGCACCTGGATGTGAAGCCGGAAAATGTCCTACTGACCCGCAACGCACGGCTCAAGCTCATCGACTTCGACCTCGCCCAACCGATTCCCGATCCGCCCCGCAAGCTCGACAAAAACCCGGGCACCCCGCACTACATGTCTCCGGAGCAATTGGCCCGCGAACCGGTCGATCACCGGGCCGACATCTGGGCCTACGGCGTCAGCGCCTACGAATTATTGACCCACCGGAAACCCTTCCCCGGAGACTCCGCCGACGGGGTCTTCCACGCCCAGCGGAACCGTTCGGACTTCATCCCCCCGCGCCAAATCAATCCCGACATCCCGTTGGCGCTCGAAAAAATCGTCCTCCGGTGCCTCGAACACGATCCAGCGATGCGCTACCCCTCCATGTCCGTGCTCACCCACGAACTGCGCAAAGCACTCTACGTCTGAGTCAGAACCCCTTCTGTTGGACTAGTCGGGCTGGCTTGCGTCCTCTTCCGCGAGAACGTCATTGTTCGAACATTACGGGCCTCGCTCTCTGGCCCACGCCTCGCTCTCGCTTCGTATTGCGAAAGAATCCGCCACGCCGTCCGTTTTCTGGGAATTGAATCATTCCGGCTGGGTGGAGTCCCCGCCTTGCGCAGACTGACTATCACCCACACCCATTTCCCTCAGAACCGCCTCTAGGGCGCTCCCAAACTGAAACCACCTCGAGTGTCCCAAAGCGCCCCAAAGCCGTCTGAGCACCATCCCCACGCCGAAACTCCTGGAGCCATTTAGCGCACTGACTTCGCGGCCGCGATGAGTTCCCAGAACTTCGGATTCCCCTCCAACTGCTCATCCTCACCGGTCGGCAGGCTGGATCGGTAGAGGAAATCCTTCAGCGTATTACGACTCAGGATCCGGTGCACCACCACCCCGAGCGGATGCCGCTCAAAATAGACCCG
>JAPLUH010000290.1 GCA_026397675.1 Verrucomicrobiota bacterium | reverse complement strand
CAGCTTCTGCGCCGGCTGATCGTTGTCGGACGCCGCCAGTGTGAAGGTCAGACTTCCGGTCTCAGACACCCGTCGCAGTTGGATATCTGCGAGTGTTGGCGGGGTGTTCGAGGGACGAACAATCACCACGAAACTCGTGCTCGCCTTGGCCACTCCGTCGTTCACCCAAACCTCGACGATATTGGTTGTGCCGCCCTGATCGATGGTGGGAGTCCATACTAACTGGCCCTGCTCAGAGACCGTCATTCCCTGAGGACCGCTTGCCAGGCCGAACGCCAACTTCTGCGCGGGCAAATCGGCGTCCTTAGCTTTCAGCAAGATCACCAAGGGCTTCCGGGCATCCAACGTCTGATTGTCGACGCCAGCCAGGCTCGGAGCCTCATTAACCTCGTTGACGGTCACCTGGAACTCAACCGGGACGACCACCAGTCCATCGCTCACGGTCAACCGGACCGTCTCAGTCTTGCCACCGGATTCCTCACTGGTCACCCAGGCAACTTGCCCGTTGGGCGAAACAGTCAATCCCGCCGGGCCACTGACTAGGCGGAACACCAGAGCCTGCTTAGGTTCGTCGGAGTCGGTCGCGACCACTGCGAGGGCCAGCGCCTTGCCTTCATCGAGGGTCTGCTTGGAGATCGTTGCCACTTGCGGCGGTGCATTCACCTCGTTGATCGCCAACTGGAACTCCGATGCTACGGTTTGAATGCCGTCCGAAACGCTGAACTTCACGGTCTCGGTCTTGCCGCCGAAGTCTTCACCGGCGACCCAGCTCACCTGGCCTGCCGGTGACACCGTCAGCCCAGCCGGTCCGCTGATGAGTTGAAACACCAGAGGTTGCTTGGGCAGATCGGTATCGGTGGCCGACAGGTTCAACGCCAGCGCCTTGCCTTCATCCAGGGTCTGCTTGGCAACCGCGGCAATCTGAGGCAACGCATTGACCTCTTTGACCACCAACGTGAATCGATTGGTGACCGAGTCGATGCCATCCGTCACGGCGATACCCACCCCATTGGTGCTCGGACCTTGTTCCTCGGAGGGAGTCCATGTAAGCGCACCGGTCGATGTCACCGTCAAACCGACGGGACCTCCCACCAACGAGAACGTCAGCGGTGACCCGTCCGGATCGGTGGCTTTCACGACCAGATTGAAGGGCTTGCCCTCTTCGATGACATTATTGGCAATGGCGTCGAAGACGGGGAGTTTGTTCAACCGATTAAAGGCAAACAGGTTGGTGACCGGATTATTGCAGTAAATCCAATCATCCTGATAGTCGATGGCCGGGATATCCTTGAGGAGCGGTTTAACAGTTACCTTGTAGTAGCCGTTGGGAATCTCGATGAACCGCGCCCAACTATTAGTCACGATCGCGGTGACCACCACGTCGCTCGGATCGGGCAAACCAACCTCCCGCTGACGGGTCAACTGAACCTCGAAGGGCATGCCCACCGCTGGCTTGCCGTTGACCGTGATGTGCACCTCCTTGATGCCCCGCTGACTGGTGTACCAGTCGAGGTAAGCATGTCGGTCGGCACCGGTGGTCTTGTCGAGCAAGTAGTGCTCGCCGCCGATGGGTCTCATTTCCAGGGTCCAGAGACCCACGGCCGGGGAAAGCACTGTCAACTCAGGCCCGGCAACGATGGTGTTGGTGCCCGACTTGACGATCACACCCAGCGGGCTGATCAAGCGGTACCAGAAGGCTGAGGCCGGAGTCGGGATGCCCACATTGTCGAGATCTAGGACGAGCGACTCACCCGACTTCACGTTGAAGCGGTAAGCGGCGTGATCTTCCTCCAAGGCCTTGAAGCTCGGAAGGTCGAGAGCCAGCCATCGGGCGCCGCAGAACTGCAGGTTGTAGTGGGTCTGGGTGACCGGGGTGCCTCCGATGCGTGATTCCAATCGGATCACCTTGCCGCGGGCGAAGGTGCCAATATTAACCGAGGCCGACTTTTCCCAATGCAGGCCATTGGCCCGGGCATCGGCCGCCGTGTAAGAAACGGTGACTGAGGCGATAAGATTCGTGCCATCAAACGCGTCCACGATGGTGGTCTGCGGGTCGTTGAGGTTGACCGTGGTGGTCGTCAGTTGCAGGTCCAGAGATCCGCCGTCGGCCAGCACATGCCAAGTATGGATCTGATTGGTTTGGTAGTTGCCCACCAACGGACCGCAAATGCAGGGAGTCATGTCCCAGGGAGGCGGTTCGGTCGGGAACTCCGGCGGAATGACAACCACATTCAACGCCTTGACCGTGATGGCCACCGTCGCCACGGCTGAATCCAGCGAACCATCGTTCACCTTGAAAGTGAAGTTGTCGGCGCCGGTAAAGCCCGCCCTCGGAGTGTACAACCGATTGGCACCAACCCCGGAGAGCGTCCCATTGGCCGGCGGGGCCACCACCGTGTAAGTCAGCGAAGCCCCTTCCGGATCGGTGCCCGCGAGCACAATCGGGAGAATCTGATCGGCGGTCACCGCCAACAACTGCCCTGCCGCTGTCGGGGCCTGATTGCCCGATCCAGAACTGCTCAAAGCCGTCAGTTTGAGGCCTGAGAATTTCTCCATGCCAGTGGGAATGGCCAGTGAATCTGTGGGGACCGTGTAGGTGAAGACCGTCGAAAGTCCCGCCTGCGTCGGCACTGGGCTCTTGCCAGTCTTGAGGGCCGCCTCGGCTAGTTCCCAAGTGGCAAACAC
>JAPLUH010000324.1 GCA_026397675.1 Verrucomicrobiota bacterium | reverse complement strand
GCGGTCGGAGGCGCTGAGGAACTCGGCTTTCTGGAGGTCCATGAGCGAACGGGTCCCGTGCTTGAAGTAGGCCATCCAGAGGAGGTTCTGAAAGTCACGGAGGCCGCCGACGCCGTTTTTGACGTTGGGTTCCTGCAAGGCTGGTGAGTTGCCGTATTTGGTGCGGCGGGTGGCCTGGTCGGCCAGTCGTTGGGCGATGTATTCGTCTTCGTGGCGGCGGACGCAGTGCTTCTGCACTTCGTGTTGGAGTTGGTCGAAGAGGGGTTCATCGCCGGTCACCCGGCGGGCTTCGATGAGCGCAGTCTTGGCCTGCATGTCTTCATTGGCCAGACGGACGCAGTCTTCCACCGTGCGCACGGCGTGACCCACCTTGAGTCCGATGTCCCACAGGGTGTAGAGCAGCCCTCCGGTCCACTCGGCGAGGGTCTTCAGTTCCGCACCCTCGGGGCTGAGCCCGTCGGCGTGCAGGAACATGAGGTCGATGTCACTGAAGGGATTGAGTTCACCCCGTCCGTAACCGCCAAAGGCCACCAACGTCACCTTGGGAGCTTTTCCCGTGAGAGCTGGGAAGACGCTCTGTATGGACGTCCACAATTTTCGGATGAGCACATCCATCATCGCGGATCGGGCGCGGCAAACGTCCAGTCCGCTGGCGCCGCCTCGATGCAGAAGGTGAAGTCGATGGCTCTCGACCTTCAGAAAGCGCTTGTATCGGGGGAGTTCGTCGGCCGGTTTGCTCAGGGGCGGCAGCACGAGCAGCTTGCGGGCGCTCTCTTCGATCTTCGCAATGAGGGAATTCATCGACCCCCCAACCGTGAGCCGATTGGCTGGACCGGGCAAGGGTGTCGCTGGGGCCGCGGTGCTCCAACTATTGGCTCATGCCTTGTCAGGTTGGGTTGGGCTTGCCACCGTTGAGCCTCGATCATGTCGCCGTTGCCCTATGAAATTGCTCTGGCCCTCCGCTACCTGCGGCCTAAGCGGACCTTTGTCTCGATCATTACTCTCATTTGCGTGCTGGGGGTGACGTTGGGAGTGGCGGTGCTGATGATCGTGATCGCCGTGATGACGGGCTTCGGCGAGCAGTTGCGGGAGCGCATCCTTGGCTTCAACGCCCATATTCGAGTGGAGGCAACCGGCAAACCCCTGTCCGACTGGCGCACGGTCGCGGCGACGATTTCCTCCAATACCTCGGTCCGGGCGGTGGCCCCCTATGTCCATACTCAGGTATTGATGGAGACTCAGCCGGAGCAGGGGAATCCCCGCCCGTTTGCCCCGGTGCTGCGGGGTGTGGACCCGCTCCTCGAGCCCCGGGTCTCGGAGGTTCCGGCGGGCATGATTTCTGGAAAATTCGATGTCGGACCGAACAAGGTTCTCATTGGCGTTTCGTTAGCCGAAGCCTTGGCACTCAAGGTGGGGGACTCGCTGGCAGTCTATTCGCTCCCGGCCTTGAAGCGAATGCATGAGGCCTGGGAGGCCGGGCGCAAAGAGGTGGATCCGCCGCAGAAATTCCACGTCGCTGGAGTCTTTGATGCCGGTCTGTACCAGTTGGAGATGTCCTCGATGCTAACCGGCCTCGTAGACGCCCAGGATTTACACGGCATCGAAGACAATGTCACGGGCATCACTATCATGCTGCATCAGCCAGACATGCCCACGACCACCCGAGTGCACCAGCAACTCACCGCGGCGTTGGGGAGCGAGTTTCAGGTCATCTCCTGGATGCAGGACAATCGCCAACTCCTGGGTGCCTTGGTGGTGGAAAAAAACATGATGTTCTACCTGCTGTTCTTCATCGTGATCGTAGCGGCCTTTGGAATTATGAGCGCGCTCATTACCTTCGTGGTTCAGAAGACCCGGGAAATTGGGATGCTCAAAGCCCTCGGGGCCACGCCCGTCCAAGTGGCGTTGGTGTTTTTGTCGCAGAGCCTCGTGGTGGGTGTGGTGGGTGTGATTAGCGGCTTTGCGTTGGGCTGGACCGGGATCCGATTCCGGAACGATTTCCTCCACTTCATGAACGAGACCTTCAACCTCGACCTCTTTCCCCCAGAACTCTATCAGTTCCGGGAGTTGCCCGCCCGGATCGTGACGTCCGATGTGGTGATCATTTGCGGAGGATCGCTGGTGATCTGCCTGTTGGCCGGGATTGTGCCCGCGATGCGCGCCGCTTGGCTTCAACCTGTTCAAGCCCTTCGCCATGAG
>JAPLUH010000432.1 GCA_026397675.1 Verrucomicrobiota bacterium | reverse complement strand
CTGTCTGCAAAGGACGCATGGTTCAAGAAGGCGTCGAACTTAAGAACATAGTCTCCGGAAAAATTCGCGGTCTTCGGGTAAAGACTCAGGGCAAAGCGACCCGGCTCGTCATCGTTCTTGTTGACGGTGATTTTAAGTCCCTTCGATCCGCCCGCTGCAGAATTGGGCGCGGTCGGAACCGGCAAATTTTCGGGCGTTGCCGTCTGGAATGCAAATCGGTTGAAGGTCAGAGCGCTGTAGTCGTACGACCAATCCAAGGTGTAGTCGTTGGTCGAGGTGCCAGCATAATAACCCACCCGCACATCATAGTTGGCCGAAGTGTTCGACTCGAACGCGTCTTTGAAGACGGACTGTCCCATCAGGGAGGTGGAGAACAGGGTCACGGCAGCGACCGCGACGACGCTGGATTTCGGCATTTTCAAAGTCATGGTGGATCGAGCCGTTCAGACAGCGCGACGGCTGGGATCGGTTGTTACGCCCCGCTTCGATGCCGTCGAGGGTTTAATTCCAACGCCGGACCCGAAAAGGCTTCACCAACGAGCATTCAGTCTTTTTGATCCGAGACCGGTTTCATGATCACCTTGAACTTCTGCCCATCGGGTTTCCGATGCCTTTGTCTGATCTTGGCTGGGTTCTCTGCCCTAGCCGCTGAAGGTCCCTGGCGTCTTCGCTCGGCACTCGATCTTCCTGAGTGGGCGGATATTGGCCTGGAACAACGGCTTCGGTACGAATCTCTCGGCAACAATTTTCGCACCGGGCGTCCGGGCAGCGACCAGGCGCTGGCGCTCCGAACCAGCCTGCTCGGACAAATCAAAACCGAGCCCGTGGGGTTGTTGGCTGAGGTCATGGATTCTCGGCAGTACCTCTCCGATTCGGGCAGCGCTATCGACACAACGCAGGTCAATGCAGTGGATTTGCTTCAGGCTCAGGTTCGTTGGGATGCCGGCCCCCTCTTCTCCGGCGGCCAGCACCGAATCCAGTTCGGTCGCGAAACCCTCGATTTGGGGAATCGACGATTGGTTGCACGCAACGCCTATCGCAACACCATCAATTCCTTCACCGGTGTCGATTGGCTTTGGACGGGTGATTCCGACGCCTCCATTCGAAGCGTTGCGTTCCTGCCGGTCCAACGTCTTCCCGAAGATGCTCCGTCCCTACTCGACAACCAGATCACCGCCGACACTCAGAGTTTCGGTCAACAATTCTATGGCGTGTACGCGACCTCTCGCCGCCTTGGATTGGATGCTCGGGTAGAAGCCTATTGGTTAGGTCTTTTTGAAGACACCGATCCCTCGCGTCGCCATCGACGATTGCACACAACCGGGAGTCGTCTCTTCCGCAATGCCAAACCCGGCCAATGGGATTTCGAGGCAGAAGCGTCCTTGCAGCGAGGCTCTTCGCGATCGGGAACCGGCCTGTCCGCCGATCTCGACCACACCGCTTGGATGTTCCAAAGCGGGGCCGGGTATACGTGGGAGGCCCGCGGCACACCTCGATTGGGTGTTCGCGTCGACCAAGCCAGCGGCGATCGCAACCCCAATGATGGGCAGAACCAGCGCTTCGACACCCTCTTCGGAGCCCGCCGCTTTGAATTTGGCCCCACGGGCCTCTACGGCGCCATTGCCCGAGCCAACCTCCGATCACCGGAAATTCGGGGTTCCATCCGACCCACCAAGACTCTGGAAACCACTCTGAGCCACCGATGGATTTGGTTGGAAAGTCCCTTCGACGCCTTCACTGCCGCTGGGGTACGGGATTCCTCCGGACTTTCTGGATCGTATGTAGGACAACAACTGGAAGCTCGGATCCGCTGGGACATCCTTCCGGGTAACTGTCGCCTCGATACCGGTGTAGCCACTCTCTTCAAGGGCTCCTTTCTCCAAAATGCCCCGAATGCGAATCCGAATGGCGACACCCTTTATGCGTGGGTGGAGTGTACCGTCACTTTTTGAGACCCGGATTCGGTTTCCATCCGCACCTCGGCCCAGATAGCCTGTTGATTGGATGAGTAAGCCTGCCTGCCCGATGTGTGAGATGACCGATGTGATGGAACACCCCGCGAAATGGGAGTGCCTCACTTGCGGGCATGAGTGGGAACGCGCAACGGAAGCCGAGGCCCCAGACGGACCCCGGATTGTGAAGGATGCTCATGGCACCGTGCTCAATGACGGCGACTGCGTGATCCTCATCAAAGATCTTCCCCTGCGTGGTTCCTCCGGGGTTCTTAAAGGCGGATCAAAATCCAAGCCCATCCGTCTGGTGGATGAAGATCACGAAATTTCCTGCAAGATCGATGGGATCGCCATCGGTCTCAAAGCCTGCTTCGTGCGCAAGGCCTGAACTGCTAGTCCCGATCACTCTGGGCGTTTCGTCTGAATCAGAGCTCGGAACCGGTTCAATCGACTCGAGCGTTGCCGCAACGATACGGACTGCGACCCCATCGTTGCGGCTGAGCTCAACGACTCCGGCTTAGGCCTTCGAGTAAACTTCAGCTCCCTGCTCGACGAACTCTCGGGATTTTTCTTCGAGGCCCTTCTTCAGGGCCTCTTCGGCGGCCAGCCCTTGTTCGGCCGCATACTTGCGGACGTCCTCGGTGATCTTCATCGAGCAGAAATGAGGGCCGCACATGGAACAGAAGTGAGCGGTCTTGGCTCCTTCCTGCGGTAGGGTCTCATCGTGGAATTCACGGGCCGTGATCGGATCAAGACCCAGGTTGAACTGATCCTGCCAGCGGAACTCGAAGCGTGCCTTGCTCAGCGCATTGTCACGATTTTGAGCTCCCGGATGACCCTTGGCCAAGTCCGCAGCATGGGCCGCAATCTTGTAGGCGATCACGCCATCCTTGACGTCCTTTTTGTTGGGCAAACCCAGGTGTTCCTTGGGGGTCACGTAGCAGAGCATCGCGCAGCCGAACCAACCGATCATCGCAGCCCCGATGCCGCTGGTAATGTGATCATAGCCCGGAGCGATATCCGTCGTGAGTGGCCCGAGGGTGTAAAACGGAGCTTCTTGGCACCACTCCAACTGCTTGGCCATGTTCTCTTCAATCATGTGCATGGGGACATGACCCGGGCCTTCGTTCATCACTTGCACTCCATGGTTCCACGCTCTCTGCGTCAGTTCTCCTTGCACCTGGAGTTCTCCAAACTGTGCCTCGTCATTGGCATCAGCAATGGATCCCGGTCGCAAGCCATCCCCGATGCTGAAGCTGACATCGTAGGCGGCCATGATTTCACAAATTTCGTCCCAGTGAGTGTAGAGAAAATTCTCGCGATGGTGTGCCAAGCACCACTTGGCCAAGATGCTGCCTCCTCGGCTGACAATGCCGGTCATGCGACGGGCGGTCATCGGGATGAATCGCAAGAGCACCCCGGCGTGAACGGTGAAATAGTCGACACCCTGTTCGGCCTGTTCGATGAGGGTGTCCCGATAGACTTCCCAAGTCAGATCCTCGGCCTTGCCGCCGACCTTTTCCAAAGCCTGATAAATGGGAACGGTCCCGATGGGCACCGGTGAATTGCGCAAGATCCACTCTCGGGTCGCGTGAATGTTTTTGCCCGTGGAAAGATCCATCACCGTGTCAGCTCCCCACTTGGTGGCCCAACGCATCTTCTCGACCTCTTCCTCGATGCTGGAGGCCACGGCGCTGTTGCCGATGTTGGCGTTAATCTTCACCAGAAAATTTCGACCAATAATCATTGGCTCGTTCTCCGGGTGATTGATGTTCGATGGAATAATGGCCCGTCCGGCGGCGACTTCGCTACGGACGAATTCAGCGGTGATCTCGGTCGGAATCCGTTGGGGAAATCGACGGAAAATAGACGGTGAATAAGGACTGCCCGGCAATTGGCTCGAACCGGCATGCTGCTTGGACAACTCGTTGCGGGCGCGATCGCCCGACAAATCAGCCAACTGGGCTTGACCCATATTCTCACGAATGGCGATGAATTCCATTTCCGGTGTGATGATTCCGGCTCGGGCATAGGCCAATTGGGTGACTCCCTGACCTGGCTTCGCCCGAAGCGTACGGCGACGGCTCGCCGTCAGACCGGGAAACTCCACCAAGCGGTTCTTCTCGGCCTTGCTGGCGTATTCCGCGTGCTTTCCGGAGAGGTAACCATTGTCCTGGGGCTTTACTTCGCGCCCATCATATTCCTCAACATCACCACGGCTTCGAATCCAAGCCGCCCTCAACGGTGGCAACCCTTCTTCGGATGTTCCGTTAAACTGCGGATCTCCCCAAGGGCCCGAGCAGTCATACACTCGAACCGGCGGGTTCACCTCTTCGGCTCCGCTCACCAAGTGCGTGGGGCTTTGGCTAATCTCCCGGAACGGTACCCGAATCGCTGGATGCACGATGCCGGCCTCGTAAACGCGATTGGAGTTTGGCAACTGCTCCCGGCTATGCGGTTCAAAAGAGGTCTTGGGATCGGCGTTCATAGTGGAATGTCTCTGGGACTTAAAATGGACAAATTGTCGGTTCCCGGTGATTCCGTTAGGAAACTTCCAGATGGAACCTCCCGGCAGACATGGGTGGCGAAGGGTTATCCCTTCGCCGGCATGATCCGGATCAGGTTCCACGGGTCGGAGGCTGCGGCCCCCCTCTCAGCCGTGACATCAACGGCTCCCCGAACGGGCCGAAGTATGGACTTGGACCGCGTCCTCGCCAAAAGGAAAGTAATCCAGCTCCTGTAATCCTCGGATGCTTTGGCCCGGACCCTCTCGGGTTACACCTAAAGTTGGATTCCACCCGTGTCTGGTCGCGGCGGTCTCATCTTGCGATCAGGTGGCCGGAATGAACCGCTGAGCCAAGAGCGAAAGGATGAAGAGCCCCACATACAGTCCCATCCCGCTGGGATCGGGGGCGATGGCGAGCACGTCTACCAAACAAATGCCGGCCAAAAGTCCGGAGACAGTTCGGCCGAAGTGGGGTTGGGCCCGACCCACGGTATGGCTCAGACTCCAGACGGTCCAAGTCAGCGCCAAAAGTCCGGTTAAAATTACGCCCAAGCCCGGATCGTCTCCATGGACCAATCCGGCCAAAAGTCCGGGTATCGCCAAAAATACCAATGGCCAATAGGCCATCGGACCCCTCCGGCTTTCCCGTCGTGCAATGTAGCTCAGGCCCACGATCCACGCCGACAGCGCCAAGGCTGCCCATACGACTTCTCCGGTAACTCCGCGTTCCCCGACCGATGCCACCGTCAGGAAGAGGAAGAAACGACAGGCTGCCATTAACACCGGGGAGAGCGTCACTCGCTTGTGGATCCAATCGTAGAGAATAACCGACCCGGCCAGCAGTCCGACGAAGAACGTGGTCCACCAGCCCTGCACCGCCAACCCAATGACGCCGGCCACGATGAGAGACCACCCCGCCTGCCAGACTCGAAGCTCGGAAACCGCTCCCGAGGGTATGGGCCTCTCCCGTCGGAACTGTCGGTCAAACTCGGCGTCGAACGCGTCGTTCAAGATCATGCCTCCGATGTAAATCAAACTGGCTGATACTAAAACCGCGCCCATTCGGCCGAATTCCAGCCCTCCTCCCAAGACCCCTGCCGCCAGACAATTGGACCACACCGTCGGCAAATTAGAGGCCCGGGCGAGGATCAGCCAAGATCTCCATGATGGGGTTGTGGAACTCAAGATCGGGGATTCCCTTCTGACGGCCCGCTTCAGTCAAGCGCTCGGATCTTCACTCCATCCACGATCCGCTCTCCGGAAGCCATGTTGGTGACAACGACAACTGTATTACCGCGTCGCAGTAATCCGTCGTTCATCAGTTGGGCGACTGCCGCATCGACGGTTCGATCCGGATCTTGAGAATTAAACGCCACCACCCGGGGAATGACTCCGCGCAGCAAGGTCATCCCATCGGCGGTGGGCCATCGATCGGTGAACGCATAAACAACCGAATGGCGCGGCCGCATCCATGAGGCAAACCGAGCCATGTGGCCTCGTTTGGTGAAGATCAACATTGCATCGGCTTTGATGTCATCGGCGAGCCCCACGGCACTCCGTACTAACTTCTGTCGCGAAGACGTGAGCTCGGCTTTTTCCTGATAGTTAGTCCCACCACTGCGCTCGATGCGTCGGGCGATCGTGTCCATGACCTCGATGCAACCCAGGGGATGTTTTCCGACGGTGGTCTCACCACTGAGCATGATGGCGTCGCTCTGCTCGTAGACCGCATTCGCCACGTCTGTAATTTCGGCCCGGGTGGGCGTTGGACTTTGGATCATGCTCTCCAACATGTGGGTGGCCACGATCACCGGTCGACCCAGTTGCTGACAGGTTTTGACGATTCGCCGCTGGATGATGGGCAACTCCTCATAGTTGCACTCTATTCCCAAATCGCCGCGGGCCACCATGATCACATCGGCCTCTCGGGCGATCGCATCAAAATGATTGACCGCGAACTGGTGCTCAATCTTGGCAACAATTTGCGGTTGGTGGGCCGAAGGGTGTTGTTTCAGAAAGGCCCTCAGTAACTCGATGTCCTTAGATTCGCGCACGAAACTCAAGGCGATGTAGTCGACGCCGACCTCGAGTCCCAGTTGGATGTCTTCCTTGTCCTTTTCTGTTAGCGCAGGGAGCGAAACGTGGACCCCAGGCAAATTAATATGCCGACGACTGCCTAAGGTTCCGTCGGTGAGGACTTCACATTCCACGGTGTCTGCCGTCTTCGACAAAATCCGCATCTTCATTTCCCCGTTGTCCACGATCAGCGTGTCGCCGGCATGCACGTCGTCGGCAAATTGATCGTAACCGACGCTGGTCCACTTGCCCTGGGCCGGAATTTTTCCGCGGACCGTGAAGGTGAACCGCTCTCCCACTGACAACGAAATTTTTTCGGCAACATCGCCGGTCCGAATCGACGGACCTTGAGTGTCCAAAAGAATTCCGATGGCCCGCTGATGCCGTTCGGACAAACCGCGAATGTCTTGGACCACGCGTCGCACCCATTCCGGTTTGGCGTGACTCATGTTGAGCCTGAGGACATTTACCCCAGCTAGAATGAGGCGCTCCAACATCTCTGGCGAATCGGTGGCCGGGCCAAGTGTGGCGATGATTTTGGTTTTCCTGATACCGTAGATGCTCATGGGTCTTCTGGTGTGGGTTTGTCTGGTCGAAGCATCACTCCATCTCGAGCCGGGTCAACGGCGCTTGGCAAATGATCCGATTGATTAGACTGTGGAGTTCGGACCCGATGTCTTCTGCTTACTTGCAATTGTTGGATGCGACCATCGCCCATCTGGAGACCTTGAAAGACCGAGGTGCTGGTTGGGTACCGGTGCGTCGCGAAACCCTCCTTTCAATTGTTAGCCCCGCTCTAAAGCCTCTTAATCCTCTTCCTTCGTTGGTGCGTCGCGAGGCTGCCAAACCGACTGGGCCCGCAATTCAGGATTCTCCGATGTCTTTTGTTCCGCCGGAGCGTTTGGCCTCCGCGTCTCCTCGGTCGTTGGTTGTTCCTACCGCCGTCCGTTCTGAGGCGGCCGTGTCACGGTGGTCGAAGGCCGTTTCAGCCCTTCCCTCTGCCTCTTTTAGTCCGAAAAATTCCCTCGTTGCCGCTCCGTTACCACCTCCCTTGCCGGCTGAGGCCAGAGCCGCTGCTGTGGCCGAACTCCGGGCTGAAATTCTCGCCTGTTCCCGCTGCTCCCATCTCGCTACTTCTCGTCATTCGGTGGTTTTTGGCGTCGGCGACATCCAGGCCAAGATCTTGTTTGTCGGTGAGGCTCCCGGAGTTGAAGATGATTTGAGTGGTCAACCCTTCGTGGGCCCAGCCGGAGAGCTCCTCTCAAAGATCCTGACCGCGATGGGCCTGGGACGAGATTCCGTCTTTATAGCCAATATCCTCAAATGCCGACCAGATACTCCCGGTGACACGGCAGGAAATCGCAAGCCGAGGCCCGAAGAGGTCGCAACGTGTATTCCGTGGCTAGATCGGCAAATCGATCTGGTCCAACCCTCCGTCCTGGTGGCGTTAGGAGCCAGTGCGGTCGAAGGTCTCTTGGGCAAGGGAACGGCGGGTATCAGCCAATTGAGGGGCTCGTGGCAGAACTATCGCGGCATACCCCTCATGCCGACCTACCATCCAGCGTACTTGCTCCGAAATCAGGCCCTTTCGGAAAAACGAAAAGTTTGGGAAGACATGCTTCAGGTGCTGGAGCGGGCGGGCTATCCTGTTTCAACGAAGCAACGAGGGTTTTTTCTGACTAAGGATTAGCGATCAGCCTTTTTTTATTCCCCTTTTAAAGCCTTTTTACCCACTCCCAATTATGGATCAACGGTCATCGATCACCAATTGGGTCTCAGCGGCCTGAATCCACGACCAATCTCGATCGGTCAATCCATCCGCTTCATGCGTCATCAGGGTCAAAGTCACACGATTCCAGCGAATATCGATGTCTGGATGGTGGTTCCGTTGCTCAGCCAGAAGGGCTACGCGATTGACCCAGCGCATGGCTGCTTGGAAATTCGAAAACACCTCTGTTCGCACCAAACGCCCGCGTTCCAAGGTCCATCCCCGAATATTGGTGGTTCCATCCCTCTTCACGGCATCCATCGGTGGCAAACCGTACGAACGGTTTCTTCCAGTTCAAGCTTCGCGAGCAGGAAGTTCTTCGCTGAACTTTGGGAACAACGGTCTAATGGAGTGCCGATAGGGCACCAACAACCGCCATTTCAGCCTTCGGCCCGGGTTGTTCCCAAAAGAGTTCACCGCTCGAAATTGTTTTTTAAGCCCTGTTTGACGGGGTTTGCTTCGGTTGTAGGCTTTGTTCACCGTCCTTACTAAGGACTTTCTCTTTGAAGACTCTCCATTGATAGTAAGCCGAACATGAAACTAACGATCGCCAAGGATCAGCTGCTCGTTGGCCTTCAGGCCGTACAGAATATCGTGGGGTCACGATCAACGCTCCCCATCCTGTCCAATGTTCTGTTGGAGACGGGTGATCGGCGCCTGTCGCTGACCGCCACCGATCTAGATGTGACGATCACCTGTTCGGTCGCCGCCACCGTCGAGCAGCCGGGTCGGGCAACACTGCCGGTGAAGAAGCTCGTCGACATCACTCGAGAGCTGACCTCCACGGACATCGAGCTCGAAATCGACGAGAAGTCGGTGGCCTCGATCCGTGCGGGAAGTGCGTTTTTCAAGGTCAACGGTCTAGCGGCCGAGGAATTCCCTCCGTTGCCAGTGTTCGCTCAGAATCGCACGGTGATCATCCCTCAGGACAAACTCAAAGGGATGCTCCGCAAAACGAGTTTCGCGGTGTCAACCGACGAGAGCCGTTTTGTGCTCAATGGAATTTATATCAGCCTCAAGGAAAACAAGCTGATCTTGGTTGCCACCGATGGACGTCGGCTCGCCTTGTGTGAAGAGGAATTGGAGATTTCAGCCGATAATCAGGCCGATTTCATCCTCCCCACCAAAGCCATCAACGAACTGACTCGCTTGCTTCAGGGTGGTGGTAACGTGGAGGTGAAGTTTACCGAGAACCAAGCCTCGTTTGCGACTCAGCCTGCTACCGAGGGCGCTGTTTCGGCGATCCTTGTGACCAAGTTGGTCGACGGAGTGTATCCGAACTATCGCCAGGTGATCCCAGCCGAGCCCTTGGAGCGGGTGCCTCTCAATCGGGAGGAATTTCTCAAGTCACTGCGTCTGGCGGAGATCATGACCACCGATAAGCAAAATTCGGTGAAGTTGACCTTCAGCCGCAATCAGTTGGCCATCACGGCCAATGCCCCTGAAGTGGGTGAGGCCCGTCAAACGGTGGCCATTAAGTATCAAGGCAAGGATTTCGCCATCGCTTTCAACCCTGGCTACCTCATGGATCCCTTGAAAGCCTTGGACACCGATGAGGTTTATTTTGAACTCATCGACGAACTGAGCCCGGGAGTTCTGAAGACCAACGAGCCATTCCTGTACGTGATTATGCCGATGCGCATGAGCTGAAGGAGGGGGCTCGTCGAACGATGAGCCTGCCCTAAGCGGCCCATTCCCCGGTTGCGCCATACCAACACGATGAGGTTGACTCTGGCTCTTCCATGAAGACATCGCTTCGTCCGTACCTCTGGACTGCACTGGTGGCCGCTTGGGTCGCCGTGGGTTGCTCGACTCACACCGCCTCCGTCGGCACCGGTTCCCATTTCCGGGGTCCGATTGGCATCCAGCTTTACAGCCTCCGGGCCCAATTCACCCGCAACGTTCCTCAGACCATAGGAACGGTGAAAGGCTTCGGTATTCAGGAGGTCGAGTTGGCCGGCAACTACAACCTGAAGAATCCGGCCTTTCGCCAGATTCTAGACCAGGCCGGCCTAAAGCCCATCGCCGGTCATTTTCCGATGGATCGCATCACTGGAGACACCGAGGCCGTGGCCAAGGAATGCCAGGAGTTGGGGATCCGGTATGTCGGGGCAGCGTGGATTAAAGGCAAGGGCGAGTTCGACATAGAGGCCGCCCACAAGGCTGCCGCGGATTTCAACAAGGCCGGTAAAGCGTTGGCGGCCCATGGCATCAAGGTTTTCTACCACTGCCATGGCTATGAGTTTAAACATCGGAATAGTTCGGGTTTGAAGGCGATGGACATTCTTATTCGGGAAACCGACTCGCGCTACGTGGCCTTCGAAATGGACATCCTTTGGGTACAATATCCCGGAGAGGATCCGGCTGCCTGGCTGGCCAAATATCCCGGTCGCTGGGAGTTGATGCACTTGAAAGACCTGAAGAAGGGCGTGCCGACGGGTTTCCACAACGGAGGAACCGATCCCAACAACGACGTGGCATTGGGCACCGGTCAAATGGACTGGCCTAAGATTTTGAAGGCCGCCCAGAAGTCGGGCGTGAAGCACTACTTTATTGAGGATGAATCGGCCTCTAGCGTGGAGCAAATCCCGCAGTCGTTGAAGTTTCTCGAGAGCGTGCGCTGGTAACGCTCAGCGGGCCTTGAAGAAGGCGCTCCGATAGTTCTTGAGACCCAAAGCTTAGATTCATCCATCAGTCAGGGTCGTAGGTTTCAGACAAAACCTACGGATGACCTTGGTTTCGCTTCGTTGAACCCCGGTGCCGCAATGGGCCCGGGGTTCCTTGTGTCGATAGGCCAAGCCAGCGAGGACTACTCTGGCTTGGGCATCTTGGAACCGAGTCGGATGTATTCCCAAAGGGCGCGAATGGTCTTGGGACCATCGCCTTCGAGCACATCGGCCAGCGCACTCTTGCCCTCTTCGTCAAAGTAAGCGGGCATCTTGGAATTGGGATCCAAGGAAACAGGATTGCGCAACCAGCGGCGATAGAAGTCGGGCTGCAACCGTTCAAAGGAGTGAGCCAAGTTGATGCCTGGAGCTTCGAAGACTTGGGTCGCGCCGAAGTCGCCAACGCTGTGGCAGGAAATACAGGCGAAGCCGCCAGAGGTTCCGATGAGTTTGTGGCCCACTTTGGCCAATTCGGCATCAGGAGCATCATCCGGAGGAGTCACCGGAGGCAATCCATGGGCGGTGGCTAAGCCTTGGCCCAAGAAGGCAGCGTGGGTGGGAAACGCGGGCATCCGAGACTCCAACCAGGGGCGAGGTTTCCACGACTCGGTTCCGCCAATGAACCGGCTGGCCCACTCGGGCTTTAGCTTGCCACCGAGGAGCTCCCAGACAGGAAAGCCTTCGAATTTCCCGTGGCATTCCCTGCAATTCAGGGACATCGATTGTCGTTCCAGGAAGTCGGCGGCGGTGTGTCGGGTCAGCGAAGAACGGTCGGTCCGTCCGAAAGCGGCTAGGGCTAGGCGATCGGCGGAGGAGAGAGTGTAGCGGGGGGCTTTGGATTCAGGAGCGGGCGAGGAGGCCAGACAGCCCGCGGTCCAAGCGTCGGGCTTGAGCTCGGCCAAGGCGGGAGCTTTGAAGGTGTTGGGGAGATCCAGAGTGTGACAGTTAAGGCAGCCACTGCTCTGGACCAGATTCTTGCCCTTGAGGATGAGGGCTTCATCGGAGGCGATGGTCCGTTCCGAGGGTTTGTCTGCGGCGGATTCGAGGTAAGCGGCCAATTGGAACGCCTCTTCGTTGGAGAGCTTAAAGTTGGGCATGCCAATCCACGCGAAGTGTTCCGAGGGCTTCAGGAGGAAGGCGACCAGAGCACCCGGAGTGAACTTGGCCAGCACGTGCTTTTGGGAAATCTTGGTCGGGTCGGCCTTGGCATCGTCAGGAGCCACGTGGCAGGCGACACAGTGGAGTTTTTCATACAGGGACTTGCCGGCTTCGACGTGGTCGGCCGTGGAAGAAGCGCTGGGTTTGAGAGGGGTGGTCGCCTTAAGGGAACCTAGGAAGGCCGCAATGGCCTCGGAGTGAGAGGCCGTGTCAGCTCCGTGGAAGAGCGAGGGCATGGGAGAGCCGGGTCGGAGGGATTCCGGGTTGGCGATCCATTGTGCCATCCAGGACGAATGCCTCCGAGAGCCAATGCCATTGAAGGTCGGAGCGTCGGCCTTCAGATCGGGCATGCCGCCCTGAGTGGTGTGACAGTGCGAGCACCGGAGTTCTGCAAACAGATCGCGGCCTCGTCGCAGTTGGTTGGCCGTGGTGATGTCCGCGCTGGCAGAGTGGCTGAGGGCACCCACGGGAATGGGATTGAAGGGAACCTCTTTGCCGGACCAATACACACGCACCAGTGCCTCCCCGGTCTTAGGAGCCGAGTATTCGGTGACGAGTTTGTTGGCTCCCTTGTTGAGTCGGACCTTCGAGCTGTCGATCCAAGCCGGGCTTTTGCCGTCGGCATCGAGGACCACCGTATCATTAATGGAAACTTTGAGATGCCCCGTGAAGAGTCCATGGAAGGAGTATTCGCCTCGAAGATCGACGGAGAGCTCTCCAGACCAGGATGAGGTGAAGGGCCCCGGAACCAAAAAGGGTGTCGCGGGTTCTCCGGAAGGCACGAACAAGGCGATCCCGTCGGCAACTCGGTGATCGGACGAGGTTCCCGAGCGCAGAGTTTGAGCCAACCCGGCCGACGCTTCGGCTGCCATCAGGTCATTCAGCGCGAAGAGCCCGAGGCAGACCGAAGAGAGCAGCATCACGCTGCGAATGAAGAGGCAAAAGAAACGCACGGCGGTGGATGGTAGACGGGCCCATAGGAGGGTCAAGCCAGCCTCCCGACCGATCCAAAGGAGGGGTGGGTGAAACGCAAATTCAACGGTCATCAATCGGGCCGAGCGGTATCACCGATTTGGGGGGCTCCATCGATGATGTCTGCGGCGGCGGTCGTTGGATTGCTCCATCGGGATAACCGGACTCGGCCCACACGGTTGGACGAACGGTATACTTCCATAAAGGACCCGGTGGGTGGCAGAGTGCTAAAGGAATAATCGAGGACTACAAACCGGAGGCGTTCATTGACCAGAACCACCGAGCCCACGCTGGCATCGAGCGGGCGGATAACGGCTGGGAAGTCCGGAGCTGGCATGAGTATCAGGGCTCGCGAGGAGGCGGAGCATCCGCAAAGGGCTACCAAACCGACAACGAGAGCCGGCCCGAAGGCCGAGACCCATCCTCGGCGACGTAACCAATCCAAGAGAGGGGGCTGCATGGCGGACAGACAAGCATGCCCAGCGATCAGGTCAACCGTGTGGAGTGGCCAAAATTCGGTTCTGGCGTGCGGGATTGCTCCTGAGGCGTCGGCCGTTATGCTGCGACCTATGGATTGGCAGAAAATAGCGGCTCTGTGCGTGGTGGGAATCACGTTGGGGTTGTTCTTCTGGGCTCGATGGGGACCGCGGCGTTTGGGGAGCCGAGGGGGAGGGTGTGGCTGTTCGGGCGGCGCTTCAGCCAAGGCGGGACCTCGATTGATCGTGCAAGGTCGACGTGGAGAGCGTCCCCAGGTCCTTCTCCGATGAGCCTCATGCCTTTAGCAGTAAGGGTGTGTATGCTGGTTCTTGTCATTTGGACCGGACTGTTGTCGGTCGCGGGCGCCGAAGAGTCCGCGGAGTCCCTGGGACGTGAGTGGGCCCAGCGGTTGCGCACGGTAGTTCCCCAAGATCCATCGACCAATCAGGCGGTCTTGAAGATCCGCAATCGGGAGGGACGCCGTCAGATTCCGGTGACAGTCATCACTCAACCGGGAAAGGGTCGTTGGTCGGTGGAATACCAAGTGGCAGGCGATGGCGGAAAGGGCGGGCGGGAGATTTCAAGGATCCACTACAATGCGGAGGGTCCTCCGACGTATGAAGCATGGGTCGAAGCTCCCGGGAAACCGTCCACCAAGGAGGGCCTAGCGCCTGGTGATAGAGTAATAGCTAACAGTGATTTTTTACTCAGTGAATTGGGTATGGAGTTTCTTCACTGGAAAGAACAGCGGATTAACGGCCGAAAATTGAGCAATGGTCGATGGTGCAAGGTACTTGAAAGCACGTCCAAGAAACCCGAAGGACCTGCTTCGGTCAGGTCATGGATCGATGAAAAGCTGGGAGTGGTCTTGAGTGCTGAGGTTTATGACGCGCGCAACGTCCGACTCAAGCATTTCTCAATTACCCAGTTCCGCGAGCAGGCTGACCGATGGACTTGCAGTGTGAGCATGGTCGACGACGTCCGCGGGACCAAGACCGAGTTGACGTTTGATGGCCCGGTTCCTCGATGACCCTGGGCGCAGATTGAGGGCGGAGATTCCGGCGGAGAGACCTTAGGACACCGATGAAGCATCGGCTGCCGGGGGTTGGAGCTTTGGGTCCGAGGTCTTGGTGGCATCCAAGGCTTCGCCGACCAATTCGGCGAGCGACAGGTTTGCGGCTAAGGAATTTTCAGCCTTCCGAATCGCATCGAGGGCATGAGTCACCGAATGGCGCCCAGCATCTTCGGCGGTTGAAAGATCCCTCCCATGAGCAGTCCGGATGGCGAGCAGGATGGATTGAAGGGAGAGTTCGTTCAGGGGTTTAGCCGGTACGAACGCGGATTCTGCGCCCGAGGTTTCGTGCAAAAGGCCGGAGGTGGCCAGCGACTGGAGCAAGGAGGCAGCCAGTTTAGGAGGGATTCCCAATTGGTTGGCCAGTGACGAGGCAGCCGGAGGGCGCTCGCCCCGTTGGAAGTACATCCCAATGGCGGTCATCAGACGCAATGCGGCGAATTCGCGCCCGTTTTGGTGGATCGAGTCGGCCTGACGGTCTTGAAGGTAAGCGCCACGGTTTTGGAAGACGTAGGCCACTTGCGATCCAAAGAGCAGGATCAACCAGGAAAAGTAGAGTCCGAGGAGGAACAGAGGCACTGCACCCAGGGAACCATAGATCTTGGAGTAGGTGACGACTCGGGTATTGTAGAGGGCTCCCAGTTGGGAGTTACCCCACCAGAGGGTGGCGGCAACCGCTGCTCCAACGGCAGCCGATCGGGGATCGACCCGAGTATTGGGCATCAACAAGTAGAAGAGGCCAAAGGCAATGGTCAGCGTGATGATGGGGAGAAGGGCGGTGTTGAGCATGCCCAAGAGGGGGAGTCGGCGCATCCATTCAACGTGTTCGAAGGTGGCCTGGACATAACTGGAGGTGGTGACCAAGGCCAGGATGGCCGGCCCCAGCGTCAGAACGCCCCAGTAGAGGAGAATGCTGTTCCACCAGGAACGAGAGCGGGTGACACCCCAGATGTCGTTGAAGGCAGCTTCGATGGTCCGCATCATTGAGATAGCGGCAAAGATCAGACCGATCATCGCGGTGATGCCGATTGTGCCGAATGGGATGTCTGAGACGATCTTGACGATTTCGGTGACCACGGCCTCCTGCGAAACGTTGGCTCCTTGTTGACCCGACAACCCCAACGTGGGAGCCACATTTTGGACCAACTGAGAAATCCAGCGATCGATCGATTTCTTGGCGTTATCGATTTGGAAGATCCCCAGCATGCTGATCGCTACCGCCAGCAACGGCACCAAGGCCATCAGCGTCGTGTAGGCCAGAGCCGAGGCCCGGACTTGGCAGCGGTTCTTCCCGAAGAATCGGAGCACCAGAGCCCAGAAGTGGGTGAATTTCTGGAATGCGGACAGAGACTCGGGATCCGGATGGGCGTGGACACCGTCGCGGAAGGTGGCCGCGACATCCGCCTGGATTTGTTGGAGACGCGAGGGCTTCGGCACGGGGTGACGGTACTCGGACTTCGTTGGTCTCGGCAACTCTCCATACCACCCGGCCAAGAAAGGAGGCTGCCGGCCCAATTAATCCGCATGAGAGCGCTCGTGCTGGAAGGATTGAGTGAGCAGGGAAGGGAGAGCAGGGCTGAATTTGTTGTAAGACGGTGCGTGAGTGGGTCTATGGCCGGATTCAGGTCTGTAACGAGCAAGCAACGAAGCCTTTGTGGAAGAAGACCCGAAAAGAACGACCGATCCCGCTAATTCGTTGAGGGTTAGAGGTCGCCGCAGCACTGATTGTGGGCCCCTGGGGCGTCTAAGTGTTCCTCCGAGCAGCAGGCATTGGGCTCGGATTCCTCCTTCGACGGAGCTGCCATCATTCGTTTGAGGAAGAGACTCAAGACCGAGACATCGGCGGGGGTGACACCGCTGATTCGGCCTGCCTGACCCAAGGAGGAAGGTTGAATGGATTGGAGCTTCAAGCGCGCCTCGATTCGCAGGCTGGGTACTTGTCCATAGTCTAAAGAGGTCGGGATGCTTTGACTCTCCCAAAGACGCTGACGATCAACCTCAGCTTCTTGCCGATCGATGTAGCCGGCGTATTTGAGGGTGATTTGGACCTGCAGAGTGACCTCGTCGGGCAAATCGGTTCGGAGGCCGGGCAGGGTACGATACTCGACTTCCGGCCGCTTGAGGAGATCAGACAGGAGGTCCTGACCATGTCTGGTGGTTTGAAGTCGACGGACTTCTTCCTGGATCGATAGAAGTTTGGTGGAGAATCGATCAAAGTGCCGCTGAGGCAGTAAACCGATGTCCCGACCGATGGGGCTCAGGCGTTGGTCAGCATTGTCCTGACGGAGGAGGAGGCGGTATTCGGCCCGGCTCGTGAACATCCGGTAAGGCTCCAAGGTGCCTTTGGTGACGAGATCGTCGATGAGAACCCCAATGTAAGCCTGATCTCGTCGGAGGACGATTGGGTCTTTGCCTTGAACTCGTCGGGCGGCATTGATACCGGCCATGATTCCTTGGGCGGCGGCTTCCTCGTAGCCCGACGTGCCATTGATTTGGCCCGCAAGGAACAGATTCTGGCAACAGCGGGTTTCTAGGCTGGGAGAGAGTTGGGTGGGATCGGAGAAGTCATACTCTACCGCATAGGCGGGCCGGAGGATTTCGGCGTGTTCGCAACCAATAATAGAACGAACCATTTCCACCTGAACTTCGAAGGGGAGGCAGGTCGAGAACCCGTTGACGTAGATTTCGTCGGTCGCGATCCCTTCCGGTTCTAAGAAAATCTGATGTTTGGGTTTTTCGGCGAATCGGACGAATTTATCCTCAATGCTCGGACAATAGCGGGGTCCAACGCCCTCAATGACACCGGAGTACATTGGGGACTTGTGCAGGTTCTGCAGGATGATTTCCCGGGTGCGGTCGGTGGTATGAGTGATGTAACAGGGTTCCTGACCGCCATGTCGGGCGAGGACGGATCCAGGAGGGTAGGGCCCCGGAGGAGGCGTGGAACATCCGGTACGTTGTTCCACGTGGAACAAAGGATCATTCCAGAGGTCCTCTTTCCAATAAGTGAACCAAGGAACTGGTTCATCGCCCTGTTGGGGCTCAGTCCGGGTGAAATCGATGGACTGACGGACTAATCGAGGGGGCGTACCGGTCTTCAGGCGACCCAGTCGGAGTCCTATCTCTGCCAGGGACCCTGACAGGCCGGTGGCCGCCGATTCACCCGCACGACCGCCAGACTGTTGATTGGCCCCAATGTGCATGAGGCCCCGCAGAAAGGTCCCGGTGGTTACAATGACTGTTTCGGCGAGGAATTGGACCTCCAGGGCTGTTTCGACCCCATAAACCCGTCCGTCACGATGGAGGAGGCTCACTGTTTGGCCTTGTTTGCAGTCGAGGAGCGGTTGGCGCTCGCAAACCCACTTCAAACGGAATTGGTAGGCCTTTTTATCGCACTGTGCCCTGGGAGCCCATACCGACGGCCCCTTCTTCGTGTTGAGCATCCGGAATTGTAGGCCGCAGAGATCGGTGGTCTTTCCCATCTCACCGCCCAGAGCATCGATTTCGCGGGTGAGATGACCTTTGGCAAGTCCGCCAACGGCGGGATTGCAGGACATTTGCCCGATGGTGTCCAAATTGATGGTTAACAGGAGCGTTTTGCAGCCCATCCGAGAGGCTGCCAAAGCCGCTTCAACTCCAGCATGGCCAGCCCCCACCACAATGACATCATACCGCTTTGGATAGACGAACATGCAGTGAGGGTATTGATTTCTTCCCAATCAGCAATCTCAGGCCGAGGCGGTGATTCGAATCGAATGTTCCACGTGGAACAGTGGGGAGAAGCGAGGTTGAAGCGGCCACTGTCTGTAGATTCCGGAACGTTGCTGAGATCCAACCTGACCCAAACGCCTCCGAGGTAGGGCGATTGCTCCGAAAGCGCCACGTCGGCAGACACGGACCGCCGAAGTGACCGAGTGAAAACCGATGAAACCTGCCGGTTTGACAACCACTGAGCCAAAAAACTCAACGGATCATCGATTCGGCCTGAGCCTGTTGGTTGCCCCAACGAATTCTTATCAACTCTGGTCGGCCCCAGACGCATTCGGCCTCATCCGGAAGGAGGAAGATACGCTGGCGCTCATCTTGGACAAAATCGGATTCGAGGCTCAGGCAATACCGCGGATTTCAAAGAGGCAACTATCTGTGAATTTCGGAACGTTGTTGAGATTCGACCCACAACACTCGTTCAAATCGGTTAAAAACTAGAAAGATAACGATAACGAAACAGGTTTCCTAGGAATTCCGAGATGAGAAATCCTAAAGCAACAGCTCTGCAGAAGATTGTCCGTCCCAGATTCCAAGGGTCGCTTGGCAACCATTCGCAGGATTCTGTGGCTATGGAGATGCCTTCGATAGGGTCGATGGACCGAAGGGGTGCCTAGGTGTGATGGGTGAAATTTAAACCACTAATTTAGAGCTTGCTAACTCGAGTCAGAGACGATCTAATCCCCACTGAAACTCTCATACAAGAACTCTATGAAACTGATCCTCGCTGTTGCGGTTCTGGCCGCCATGTCCACCGCTACCTTCGCCAAAGAAGTGACCCTGACGGGCGAAGGCAAGTGCCTGAAGTGCGCCCTCAAGAAGGCTGATAAGTGCCAGAACGTCGTCGAAGTGAAAGAAGGCGACCATACCACCACCTACAAGCTGACCGGTGATGTCTCCAAGGGTTTCCACAAGGAACTCTGCAGCGAGACCAAGAAGGTTAAAGTGACCGGCACCTTGGACAAGGAACACCACGAGTTGGCCGTGACCCATATCGAGGCTGTCAAGTAACAGACCTTTAAGAAGGGGCTGGCCGTAATTCCAGCTCGAAGACAAACCCGCCTGATCCAGGCGGGTTTTTTATACCTGTAGGGCTCAGTTTCCGACACCGCTGAAGGAACACTTCACCGAAAAGGGGGAGATTTTGTCTCCATCAGCGCGGTTTATCAGCGCCTAAAAAATTCAAGCGCTCAAAAAGTTTCAGCGCTCAAAAAGGGCCCAAAAACGGGCTGAAAATATGGTTGGCCAACATGGATTCGAACCATGACTAAGGGCGTCAAAGGCCCCTGTGCTACCATTACACCATCGGCCAACAGCGAGGCGAGTCTAGGACGGGTCCTTGCCGGCTGAAAGTGAATTCCACAGGGAACGACCGGCTCTCATCAATTTTACGCGCCGGCGACAAGGTGTCGCCAATCAGAAAACCCTAGGTTATCACTGGATCCCATTAGCGCTTCCGACATTCCATCTGATGTGGTTTTTATTCCACCGGCTGACCTGCCCATCATCAGGCGATGGTCCCGGCTGTCCTTGATCGCTGCTGCTTTGTCGGTGCCTTCCTTCGGGATTCTTCTCATCACCCCCGGATGGCTGTTTCAGCGGATGATGGCGATGGATATGGACGGCTTAGGGCCGGTGGTCCTAACGCTTTTCGTAGCAGTATGGGTGGGTTTCATCGGGGCTATTTTCGGTGGGCTGGCACTGCGGCGGCTTCAAGGCCCGGAGCCTGAGCGTCGCGGTCGGGCTTGGGCGTTATTCGCAACGGCCGGTATACGGGGTCTGTTGATGGTTATTGGCGGAACTTTTGGCTCCGTGGTTTTAGGCCGCGCGGGCGAAGAGGGGGGTGATCCGGAGTTTTTCAAGTCACGGTGGATTGCCGGGCTCGTCGTCACCCTCCTGTTGAGTGGGGTGTACCTCCGCTCTCGTCTTCGCGGCGTCCAGAAACCTCGACGGGGACGCGGTTGGTGGGCCTTTGCCGGGGGATTACTGCTGCACCTAGTTCTCATACCAGCATTACCGTTTTCGATGTTCCAGGCGTGGGTCACATTCCACCCAGAAATCGTCCGAGGAGGCGGTCAGAACCGGCGTTATGAAGGTCCGCAGGAACCCGGGCTTTTTGCGCAGCGTCAATTGCGCCTGAAACCAGTGGCCGGGAAGCCAACGACGGTGGTTCTCAGGTTCTGGGAAAATGGGAAGCCTCGAGAGTTGGGGCGGCGGGTGGTCAATGACGCATCCGCCTTGGAATGGCGGCTGATCGAGGGCCCGGGTTCGACTCAGGGACTCAGTCTGCGTTGGAGCAAACCAGCCAGCACGCCCGCTGAAACGTGGCCACTGGCCTTGCCGGCCGGAGTTGAACTCACCGCGGTGCTCGAACCGCAGAGCCTGACGTTGCATCCGGGAACGAAGACCAACGTGTGGATCTTCCAGAATTTCGATCAACCGCTTGTCACCCCGACTAGCGCAAGTCCTGATTGGGCGGTGGAGGTGCTTGTAGAATCGGGATCTCCATCGCCTTAAAGCACCTCGCAAACAGCATGGATACCCCGTTGGTCCGAACGATTTCTGTTGGATCCATCGTGTTGGCTGCGCCCTCTCGAGCCAGCGCTGGGTTGTTGGCTGGCCGCGGGCTCCAATGGGTTGGCTCCTGGTTCTCGCGTCGTTTTGTTAAGGAATTTGCCGCGCTATCATTGACCTGCCAAAGGACTGGTTCCGGCTGAGCCAGCGGAAACCTCTTCGATGGCTTTGAGGCAATACCACTTCACAGCGCCGCTCATGGGTGGATCTAGCTCCTCGAGCGCTTCGGGAGAACACCAACGGATGTCCCGATGCTCTTCGACCGCCAGGGTGAGTGAGCCACTGATGGGACGGGCAAAATAAATCATGCCGATGTGTTCGTGAGTGGCATGAATGCGGTGGATGTCGAGGAATCGGGGAGCAATGAGGGCCCGGGTACCGGGTTCGGTGGTTGGCGGTCGCTCGCCGAGAAGCTCGATTTCCAGACCGCTCTCCTCACGGGCCTCCCGCAAGGCCGCTTGCTCCGGGTCCTCGTCTAATTCGATGTGTCCGCCGAGTGGCAGCCATTTGCCGAGCTTGCGGTGTAGAATGACCAGCACCTTCCGGTCCTGAACGACGAAGAGGGCGACGGTGAAATCGATATTTTCATGGAGATGCGGCATGGGTGGATGAATGGATGCAGAGCTAGGGTGACGATAAAAGAGCCCCCAGGTTTCGGATTTATCCGTGAGCTGGGGTCCC
>JAPLUH010000110.1 GCA_026397675.1 Verrucomicrobiota bacterium | reverse complement strand
TGGTTGGGATTGGCGCCGGTGCGCTGCAGAGGCCACTCCAAAATCATGCGAACCTCGGAGACGCTGCCGGCCATGGCGTCGGAGGGCAACTGAGTGGCTCCCGTCACCAACACGGACTGACGAGTCACCGTTTCGAGGGTGACTAGGTAGCGGAAGGCGAAGTCGATGCGCTTGTCATTGGGCATCGTCCGGCGCTCGCTCTTTCGGATGATGGGATGGTCGGCCATCGAACCGCTCATGGAGCGCATCTCTAGGCGGACGGTGTTGGTGACCGCCACAGGATTGCCCCGACTCACCGACGAAGCCTCTTGGGTGTACTTGGGTCGACTAATAAGGCCCAACACTTGAAAGGCATCGACCAGCGGATCAGAACCAGCCGGAGTGCCCTGGACGAGCGGCCCATGAAAATGGTTGGTCCGGGAGGGGGCGCGGTCGCGGTACTGGCGGACCAGGGTCACGCGGTCGGCATAGTTCATCAGGTCCTGCAGCCGAGTTTGCCCGCCACGCAGTGCGTTGAGCAGGAGTTCGGCATCCTGGGTGAGCATCGACTCTTCGCGGTTCTGCTTCTGGACATTGAGCCCCGCCGGAAGCACGCCGATGATGGCCACCATGGCGATCGCCACCACGGCGATGCACAGGGCGATCTCGATCATGGTGAAGGCCGCCGTGGTGCGCAGGGACCGGGAGGGCTCACCGCGCAAGCGCAGCCGCAAGGGATTCCACGAGACAGACGCAACAGGTTGGCCGGGGATTCTCATCAGCGGAGGACGGGTTTGAGGATCCGGGAGCGGCCAGTGAGGCTAGAGACGATCACCCGGTTGTTGGTGGCGTTGTCGCGTGGGGTCTCGATGGCATCCGGCATAGCACTGGGGTCGACCCGACCGGCAGCGTCCCGCGAGATGAAGACGCTGCCCTGCCCCACACCGAGGGCGAGCTCAGACAAGGGCGGCAGTTGCAGCTCGGGCCGACCATTGAGGACCCAATGGCGATTCATCTCAGCCAGCGCCAACCGGCCGTCAGGACCGAAGGCAACGAAGCGCATCGGAATGGCCGGCAAGGTGTCGCCAGGGAACTCCGCCAGCGGGAATCGAAACGGCCGCTGCGGCAATTCGTGGAGGACCAGATCCCGCCGGTCGGTGGGAGCCAAGGGGACCGGGAGGAAGAGCTTGGGCGAGAGAATGACACCATCGGGCAAGGTCTGCCAGCCAGGCCCGAGGTAGCGGGTGTGGCTGCGGCCGGGTTGGGCACCAATCTCGCGCTCAACCAACAGCGCATAGGAGTGAAACACGCCAAGAGCAATATTGGTGAAGCTGCGCAAGGCCTGCTCGCGGAACCGCTGCGGGGCCAACTGACGCTCCACGACCATCGACTCAATCTGGGCATCGAGCGCCGACCGCGTTTGCCACACATTGGTCGGGGCAAAAACCACATAAACGGTGGTCCGCAAACGCAGCGCCTCTTGTCGGGCACGGTTCAGGTCGTCGGTGAGCTGTCGGTGCCCACTCGACAGGGTTTTGCCCTGCACCATGCCACGAATGGCCGGGGCGGTGATGCCTGCCAGAAGGCCGATGATCGCCACCACCACCAGCAGCTCGAGGAGGGTAAAGGCAGCAAACCGCTGGCGTGGGGCCAGTGGTACCCTGCAACCGGTGGGTCCTTGGAGCTTCATGTGGGGTGGGGTCGCCGTGGGCGAGGGTCAGGGATCCCGCTTACTTCCAGCTGTAAATGTTGTCGCGATTGTTCGGGTGATCTTGGTCGGCGTTGAAGTCGGCCTTGCCGTCCGGTCCCAGCGACATCACCAAGGCATTGCCTGGGATGAACCGAGGCTGGGCTGCGCGAGCCGGTGCCACCAGCGGGAACGGGCTCAGGACGCGGCTGTCATAGTCGAGGTCCAGGATGAAAATGTAGGGATGTCCCCAGGGGTCGCGGTACACGCCCAGGTCGTCGACGCCGTTGGGTTGGTTGCGACCGACAGCCTTGGTGGCCAGATACACCGTGCGCTTGGGGTTCTGGTTGTTGTTGAGATTGACGGCATCGGCCATGCCGCCCTGCACATCGGGAACGATTTGTGCCGTGAGAATAGAGATGACCTCAGAATTGTTGGCGTCGCGACCACTGCTGCCTAGGTCGCGCACCTGCTGATAGCCGATCTTGGTCGCCACCGTCTGGGTGGGCAAAATGCCCTTGGCGTCGGGCGTGTTGGCATTGCCGAAGACCCAGTCGGGCGCGGTCGCCGGACGGGTGGGAAGCCCATGGGCATCCCGGGTCCGCTTGGTGGCGGGCAGGCGGGAGTAGTCGGCCTGGTAGGAGTTGATCGCCCCGACAATGCCCGTGACCTCGACCTTGGCCTTGGCCGTCTTGGCCTTGGTGGTCGCCGAGGCAATGGCTGGCAGCAACATGGCCGCAAGGATGCCAATGATGGCAATGACGACGAGGAGTTCGATGAGCGTGAAGGCGCTCCGGCGTTGGACGGTCGTTCGAGTCTTCATGGGTTCTCTGGCGCTGCTATAAAAGGGGTGTTCGGGAAAGCGGTGTTCGGGGAACGTAAAGAAAGGGAGGCCACTAGTTGGATTCCTTCCAGTTGCCGATGATTTTCACTCGTTCACGGCCGACAGGGATCTCGGCCCACAAATCGAAACCGCCCGAATTATTGGTCGGGTTGGTCGAGACGTACCGCCACGGGTTGAGCCCCTTGTTGGAGGGCACGGGATGGTCGGTTCGGTTGTTGGGCCAAGCCAGACCGTTTTGCCGCTTTCCGGAGGCATCGGAGGAGAAACCTACGGCGAGCACCTCGATGTCGGCGTACCCGGCATCGGAGCGGTTGCGGAAGACCTCGGCGTATTGACCTTCCTTGAAATCGGAGACGAACAACCGGTTGCGCAACTCATAGGGCTTGGCGTTGAGAATGCCCTCACGACCAAACCACGTTTGCAACTCGCCCGAACGAATGCCGTCGCCATCATCGGCATCGGCGCGCGGGATGAAGTAACCATCAACGCTGTTGGCGTTGGTCAGGTACACGCCGGACAATTCGTAAAAGAGGGGGCTCAAGGCCGGATTGGACACGGTCTGAAAACCCTGGCCCGCGATCGAAATACTCCGAACGCCATCGGGCGGATAAACTCCGAAGCGGGATTTGTAGGCCTCGATCAATGTGATCAATTGTTGGAGTTCGGCGCGCACCCGAGCTTCCTTCATCTTGGCCGCTGCCGCCGGCGCCAAACCCACGACCATGCCCGCCAGGATGCCGATGATGGACATCACCACCAGCAGTTCGAGCAAGGTGAACGCAGCCACCTTCCGGTGAAGGGCCGGAGGGCAGGAAGAGGATGGACTGCGAGATCTCATGGGTTCACACGGGAGGACGGACTTTCCCGAAGGATTAGCGGTCCTTCAATTCCTTTTCCATGCGCTCGCTCAACCATTGTTTGATCATGCTCTGGTAATTGAGGAACCGGAATCGGGCCAAACGCTTGATCCGACTGAGCATCCGGGGATCCATCCGCAGGGTAATGGTGACCGATTCGGACTGCTCGGAACTGGCGGTGGCTGAAATCTCCATCAACCGCGCATCGACCTGGTTCTCCGCCCAGAAATCGGCCTCGGCCTGCTCGCTGTCGAAGAGCGGGACATCGTCCCAGGACTGGATGGTTTGAAGGTTCATGGCAGAGACCTAGGCCGAGAGCGATTGAGTCATCCGCCGTTGATAAAAGTAAGACTCGGCCTCGCTGAAGGGTCGGGAAAGAATGACCCGAATCACCTTGCCATTGGTTCGATACACGCTGAATAGCCCCTGCCCTGCAGCCGATTTGCCCAAATTGAAGACAGTCCATCCAGTCCATCCAAGTATGGCCAATGCGCATTCAATGTAACTACTTTGTATTTACACCCGCACACGAGGCCGGTCAAGGAAGCTCCGAGTATCCGGTCAAAAAAACACGTTGAACTCTCGGATCGCCCTCGAGGGGTGATCCTTATTCGCCACCGCCAGCGTCGCCGCCGAGGGTTTCCATCAGTTTGATGAGCGGCAGGAACATCGCGATAACGATGGAACCGACGACCACCGCCAAAAAGACGATCATAATCGGCTCGAGGAGGGACGTCATGGCCGTGACCGCGTTATCCACCTCTTCGTCGTAGTTGTCGGAGATCTTCAGGAGCATTTCCGGCAGAGCGCCGGTTTGCTCACCGACATCCACCATCGACACGACCATCGGCGGGAATACTCCCGATTTTTCCAAGGGCGCGGTGATGGTTTCGCCCTCTTTGACCGACTCATGAATGTCGAGCACGGCCTTGGCTACCACCACGTTGCCCGCCGTCTCGCGAACAATGTTGAGAGCCTGAAGGATGGGCACACCCGACTGGACCAGGGTACCCAAGGTCCGGGTGAAGCGGGCGATGGACACCTTGCTGATCACCGGGCCGAGTGCAGGCATGTTGAGCTTGAACTTGTCGAAGTACCACATGCCCTTCTTGGTCTTGATGAGGAACTTGAAGGTGGTGACGGAAATCGCAATGCCCCAGACCACCTGACCCGGGAAAGGCATGCCTCCAAAGAACCAGTCGGGGAAGATGACCGTGTTGTCCCTGAGGGTTTCGGAGATCTTCAGGACGAACAGCGTGAATTCGGGCATGCCGGCGTCGCCGCCGAGCAAGTCTGCGAAGATCAACTTGAACTTGGGCACCACCACGATCATGAGCAGCGCCACAATACCCACGGCCACAACCATGACCGATATGGGATAGAACATGGCCGCGACGACCTTGCCCTTGATCTTCTCGGCCTTCTCCATGAACTCGGCCAGACGCTTGAGGACTACCTCGAGCACACCGCCCAGTTCGCCGGCCTTCACCATGTTGACGAAGAGACGATTGAAGACCTTGGGGTGCTGGGCCAGACCTTCAGAGAAGGTGGAACCGCCTTCGATGGAGACGGAGAGATCGCCCAAGATTTTCTTGAGGATCGGGTTGCGTTCCTGCTTCTCCAGCACACGCAGACCGCGAAGTAGCGGCAGACCGGCCTCCACCAGGGTGGCCAACTGACGAGTGAAGGTACAAAGCACCTTGGGCTTCACCTTGCCGCCGAACCCAGGGATCTTGAGATTGATTTGGCCCGCGCCCTTTTTCTGACCCTTGCCACCGGCGGCAGAAGGCGAACCTTTGGCTCCCTTGGCCTCGGACTTTGGCGCCGCCGCCTCGGTGACCTTGGTTGGCAGCAAGCCCATTTCCTTAAGCCGATTCAGCGCCTCGGTCTGGCTGCCCATCTCGAGGACTCCTTTGGTCTCCTTGCCAGTGCTGTCCATGGCAACGTAGTTGAATTTGGCCATATCGGTATCCTCGTGAAATCAGTTTCGTCGGAGTATCCAGACGGAATCAGGTGACGGAATCAGGTGTACTTCAGCACTTCTTCGACGGTGGTCTCGCCCGCGTAGATACCGCGGAGGCCATCTTCGCGCAAGGTTACCATGCCTAATTCGATGGCTTTCTGGCGGACCACAACGGTCGGAGCTCGGTCGTTGATGAGGTTGCGAATCGCATCAGAGACGGCCAGCAACTCGTAAATGCCCTTACGCCCCTTGTAGCCAGTGTCGTTGCAATTGGGACAACCGCGGCCGTAGTAGAACACCTTGTCGCCGATGTCGTGGGCCGACAAACTCATGTTCTGCAACTGCGACTCGCTCGGCTCAAACGGGGTGCGGCAGCTCGTACAAATGCGGCGGACCAGACGCTGAGCCAGAACCGCCAGCAGCGTGGAGGAGATCAGGAAGGGCTCTACACCCATATCCACCATACGGGTGACAGCACCCGAGGCGTCATTGGTGTGCAGCGTGGACAGCACCAAGTGACCGGTGAGCGATGCCTGAACGGCGATCTGGGCGGTCTCCAAGTCGCGAATTTCCCCGAGCATGATGATATCGGGATCCTGACGCAGGAAGGCGCGGAGGGCCTTGCCGAAGGTCATGCCGGCCGATTCATTGACCTGCACCTGCATGATCCCCTCGATGTCGAACTCCACCGGGTCTTCGATCGTGAGGAGCTTGGTGTCGATCTGGTTGATATGCCGCAGGCAGGAATAAAGGGTCGTGGTTTTGCCGCAGCCCGTGGGCCCGGTGACCGTGAAGATGCCGTTGGGCTGGTTGATGGTCTCGACGATGAAGTCGTAACCATCTTTGGGCAGACCCAACGTCTTGAGGTCCAATTGCACGGCCCCTCGATCCAGAACGCGGAGCACTACCGACTCACCGAAGGCGGTCGGCAGCGTGGAGAGACGAAGATCGACCTGTTTGCCTGAAATCACCGTGCTAATGCGCCCGTCCTGCGGGAGCCGTCGCTCGGAGATGTTGAGGTTGGCCATGATCTTCAGACGCGAGGTCACGGGCGTGGCCAAATGCTTCGGTGGCGGCGCCATTTCGTAGAGGGCCCCATCGACGCGGTAGCGGATCTTGAACTCCTCTTCGAAGGGTTCGAAATGAATGTCCGAGGCCCGATCTTGCACAGCCTGCATCAAGACCAGGTTGACGAACTTCACTACGGGGACGTCGTTGACCGCGTCGTCCAAGGAAATAGACAAACCCTTGGGGCCTTCCTCCTCCTTGGTCGCCTCGACGTCCACCCACAGTTCTTTGAGCAGGGAGGTATAACCAAGATCGGCCTGTGCCGGATAAAACTTCTCAATGCAGGCCGCTACCTCGACCGGATTGGCCACGACCACCTGCAAGGTGTACTTCAGGGCGAAACCCAACTCATCCATCGTCTGGGGATTGAGCGGGTCGGCCAAGGCAATTTGCAGGGTGTCCCCGTAAAGGGCCATCGGGACCACCTGATACATCCGAGCCGTCTCGTTGGGCACCGCCGCGATCGCTTCCGGAGGACTGGTGTCCGCCTCTAGGGTGACCACCATGGTCCCCAGATGATCGGCCATGATCTGGAGAATGGAATCGAGGTCGAGCAACCCGTAATCCTGAAGGATCTGGATCACCGACTTGCCGCTGCGCTGCACCTCCTGACCGATCTCCTCGATCTGCAGGGCGTCCAAGAGCCCGCGCTCTCGGATGAGCGCGATGAGTGGATGGGAGATTGCTTCGGCCATGGCGGGTGAGGGGTCGGTGAGGGGTTACTTACGGGTCTGGCTTTGGGTCTTCTCGGCCTTGGCGGCGCGGAGTTCGTCCAACTTCAGACTAATGGTCAAGGGGTCCATCGACTTGGTGACAACATCCTCTTCGGAAATCATACCCGCCTGCCACTTGTCCAAAAGGAAGCTGTCGAGGGTGACCATGCCGTGCTTCGAACCGGTCTGGATGTCGGACTGAATTCGGAAGGTCTTGTTGTCACGAATTAGCGCCGCCACCGAAGGGGTGTTAATCATGATCTCGAACACCGCGACCCGGCCAGGTTTGTCAACGCGAGCCACCAGCAACTGGGAAATCACCCCCTGAAGCACTGTGGAGAGCTGGATGCGAATGGTCTCTTGCTGGCTCTGGGGAAAGGGTTTCCAAGTCGCGAAGCTCACCCACCAGAATGATGTCAGGATCTTGACGCAACGCGCGACGCAGCGCCTCGGCGAACGAGGGCACATCGACATTGACCTCTCGCTGAGTCACCACAGCCTTCTTGTGCTTGTGGTAGTACTCGATGGGGTCTTCGATGGTGATGATGTGCGCTTCGTCCTTCTCCTCGTTGAGGATGTTGAGGAGCGAGGCCAGCGTGGTCGTCTTGCCCGAACCGGTGGGACCCACCACCAGAACCACACCGCGGGGCTTATTAATCAGTGCCCGAACCGTGGCCGGGATACCGATTTGCTCCATGGTCAGGAGCTTTGAAGGAATTTGCCGGAGCACCAAGGCGAAGTTGCCCTTTTCCTTGAAGGCGCTGACACGGAAGCGAGCCAACTCACCGAAGGCGAACCCGAAGTCGGCACCGCCCTTTTCACGGATTTGCTGAATATGATCTTCGGAGGTGATGGAACGCATCAACTCCTCGGTGTCCTCCGGGCGCAGCGGCGGACCATCCACCCGCTGAAGAATGCCGTGGATACGAATGACGGGGGGAATGTTCACCCGGATGTGCAAGTCGGCTCCGCCTTCGGAGACCATCAACTGCAACAGATCGGACATCTGGTAGGACATGGGTCAGTTCGGAAAGTTTCTTAAGATCAGTGGATGCGTTCAGCGGTGGCGAGAAAGACCCATCAGGGCCGGGGCCACCGTAGATAATAGAGCAAATGCAGGGCCAGTCATGGTTTTGGTCGGTCGCATCAGTGTTCCGACACGGTCGCCCGGACAACCTCATCCACCGTGGTGACGCCCGCCAAGACCTTGCGCATGCCGTCTTCACGGAGGGTGCGCATGCCCATTTCGCGGGCGCGGTTGCGAAGCACGTTGGAGGGAACCTTGTCGTAGATGAGCTTTCGGGCCTCGTCGTTGATGTTGAAGATCTCGAAGAGGCCAAAACGCCCCTTGCAACCCGTCTTGTTGCACTCGGGACAGCCCTTGCCTTTGCGAGCAGTGGCCGCGGCAGCCTGCTCCGGGGTGAAGCCCAAGCCAGCGATCTCTTGCTCGGTCAGGGTGTGCGGCGCGGCGCACTTCTTGCAGACCTTGCGGACCAGACGCTGGGCCATCAGGCAGCGTGCGGACGACGCAACCAAGAAGGGTTTCACGCCAATGTCGATCAGACGGGCCACCGCCGAGGGCGCATCGTTGGTGTGCAGCGTAGAAAAAACCAAATGACCGGTCAGTGACGCATTGATGGCGATGGTCGCGGTCTCCATATCGCGAATTTCTCCCAACATGATGACGTTGGGGGACTGGCGGAGCATGGATCGCAGCGCCGAGGCGAAGGTGAAACCAATGTGCTCGTGGACCTGGACCTGGTTAATGCCCGCGAGCATGTACTCGACCGGGTCTTCGACGGTGATGATCTTGCGGTCCGGGCGGTTAATGTAGTGGAGACAGCTGTAGAGCGTGGTCGTCTTACCAGAACCCGTCGGGCCAGTGACCAAGAGGATGCCGTCGGGCAAGGCGATCATCCGCTCGAAATTGGCCTGATCGTCGGCCATGAACCCCAACTCGGCCAAGCCCAGCCGGAGGCCGGACTTGTCCAAAATACGCATGACGATGGATTCGCCATGGGAACAGGGAATGACGCTGACACGCAGGTCGATCACCTTGCCGCCCACGTTGGTCTGGATACGACCGTCCTGAGGAATACGCTTCTCAGCGATATTCATTGCCGCAGAAATCTTGAGACGGGCGATCACCGGGGCCTGCAGCCGCTTCGGGATATCCTTCATCTCGGTCATCATGCCGTCGATGCGGTAGCGCAGGCGAAAACGCTTGCCCATGGGCTCGAGATGAATATCCGAAGCCCGGAGCTTAAAGGCGTCGATAATGATCTGGTTGACCAGTCGGATGATGGGCGCGTCTGCGTCGAGGGCCTCGCTATCGGCCTTCACATCGCCGCTCAGCGCACTGACCTCGACCTCACCCTCGGTGATGTCTTGAATCATCCGGGCGATATCAGAATCGCCGCGTCCACCGGAACTGGTGCTGCCGTAGTACTTGTCGAGAGCGGCCGTGAGGTCTGCCTCGCTGGTCACGCGGTACTCGAGGGTCTTACCCAGAGTCACCTGAAGTCCGTCGATGGCTTCGATGTCTGACGGATCGGACAAGGCCACCACCACGGTGCCGTCTTGCTCAGCGACCGGCACCGCATTGTACTTGCGAGCCACGTGCCGGGGCACGGCGTTAATCACCTCATCGGTCAGACGAATCTCCGACAGAGTAACCATCTCGACACCGAAGTAGGTCGATTTGGCCATAACGACCAGCGACGGCTCCAACCGTCCGGTCTTGACCAAGGTGTCCACCACGCCTTCGCCGGAGGACTCCGCCTCGGGACGCACCTCTTCGACGGCTTCATGGGTCGTGAGACCCATGTCGAGCATGGTTTCGAGCAGAAAATCGTCTTTGGCAGCCACGGTGTCCTCTAGATTTTCCGTCGGCCACGCTCAGGAAAGCGACAGCCTCGGGAAGAAGTGCGGGTGAGTTAAGGAAGGGGCGTTAACAATGTCAAACGCGGAGGGCCAAAGGGAGCGTAAATCGTCAAAATTTCACACCCGGCTCCGATCCTCGTCTTTGCCAGGTCCGGCCTCATGCCAAAACACCTTTGACGACCTCGCCTGCCACATCCGTTAGGCGATAATCCCGACCGTTGTGGTGATGGGTCAACCGCTCATGGTCGAACCCTAGGAGGTGGAGAATGGTGGCGTGAAAGTCATGGACATGGACACGGTTGGTGGCCACCCGGATACCCAGGTCATCCGAGGCTCCATAAACCGTCCCGGCCTTCACGCCAGCCCCGGCCATCCACGACGAAAACACCCAATGGTGGTGCTCGCGCCCCCGGTGATCGGCCGTGGCATTGAAGGGAGTCCGCCCAAACTCACTGGTCCAAACC
>JAPLUH010000286.1 GCA_026397675.1 Verrucomicrobiota bacterium | reverse complement strand
GCGTTGCGCGCCTTCGCCGCCGCCATCGGCGTGACCAAGTACAACGGCCTCACCGAGGTGTCGGTGTTCGAGGGCTGCATTCGTGACGACCTGAACTTTGTGGCCTTGCGACGGTTGGCCGTGCTGCGACCCATCAAGGTGGTGTTGACCAACATTGCCGAGGGTGAAACCCACTGGTTCGATGCGGTGAATAACCCGTCCAATCCGGAGTTGGGCACACGCAAGATCGCCTTTACCCGCGAGCTGTGGATCGACTCCGACGACTTCATGGAAGTGCCGCCGCCGAAGTATTTCCGGCTGCGTCCGGGCGGCGAGGTTCGGCTCAAGTACGCCTGCATTATCCGCTGTGACGAAGTCGTCAAAGATGCCGCCGGTGCGGTCGTTGAACTGCGTTGCACGGCCGATCTCGAGACCCGCAGCGGCGGAGCCAACGCCGCCAAGAAGGTCAAGGGAACCATCCATTGGGTGAGTGCCGCCCATGCCATTTGGGCCGAGGTGCGCCTGTACGACCGGTTGTTCACCGAAGAGGCGCCGGAGGCCGACGGGCGGGATTTCAAGTCGGTCCTCAACCCGGAGAGCGCTCACACCATCACCGCTTTGCTGGAGCCGTCCTTGGCTGAAGCGCGCCAAACCGACCGCTTTCAGTTCGAGCGCGTGGGATATTTCACTCTCGATGTGCCGTATTCCCCGACGGGCGTTGCTCCCACCTCGGTACCGCTGATCTTCAACCGGACCCTGGGACTCAAGGACAGTTGGGCCAAGGAAATGGCCAAGAAGTAGCCACTGCGTTCACTCCGTTGCCTGTATCCATGGATTCGGATCTTGCCTCGTCCAAAGCTTGGGAACTCCTGCGGCGAAGCCTGTCGCGGGATCGCCTGGCCCATGGGTATCTCTTTATTGGCGATGACATGGATTCGCTCGAGGTGGGGGCGGAGGCGTTGGCCCAGACGTTGAACTGCTCCGCGCCTCCGGAACGATCCCCGGGCGGCACCCCCATGGATCCCTGTGGCCAGTGCCCCAACTGCCATCGGATCGCCGCGCGCAATCATGCCGATGTCACCTGGGTGCGTCCGGAGAACAAGTCCCGCCAAATCAGTGCTGACCAGACGCGCGAGATCGTCCGCATGATCACTCTCAAACCCATGCAGGGGTTTCATAAGATGGTGATCTTTGCGGGGGCCGATCGCATGAACACGTCGGCGGCCAATATCTTTCTTAAAACCCTTGAGGAGCCGCCGGCCGGTTCCGTGCTAATTCTCCTGACCACCGAGCCGAGTCGGCTATTGGAGACCATTCTTTCCCGATGCCAACGGGTCAGCTTCGGTGTGAGGCCCTTTCGAGTGGGTGATGAGGTCGGTCGATGGGTCACCGATTTCGCCCGTAAAGCCGCACCGGGTTCGACCGGGGTCCTGGCTCGCTATCAACTCCTGGGCACCTTGCTCGAGTCGCTGGCGGCGGCGCGCGAGGTAATCGAGGAGCAATTGACCGCGACCTCGCCGCTCGCCAAGTACCCGGATGCCACACCGGTCCAAAAGGAGCAGTGGGAGGATGCCCTGACCGCGGCCATCGAGGCCGAATACCGTCGTCGTCGCGGAGAATACCTGGCGGGCCTCCAGGCTTGGCTGCGCGACGTGTGGCTTCGGGTTTGCGGGGTCACCGGCGAATCGGCCTTCTTCCCCACGTTGGAATCTGCCACGGAGGCCGTGGCGGCCCGCCTCAAGGTGGCCCAGGCGCAAAATAATCTGGAGAGTTGGGAAAGTACCCAGCGACTCCTCCACACCAATGTTCAGGAGGCCTTGGCCCTGGAAGTCGGTCTGCTGAGGTTGACCTTGTGAATGGCCCCGCATCTCCCACGCGTTCTTCCAGTCCGGAAGCCCTGCGTTTCTTTGCCCTGATTTTCGGCGCGTTCTTGGGTCTTTGCATTCTGAAGTGGGGCAACCCCGTCATTCTCGACGCACAAATTCCCATGCCCCGCGACGCGGCGGAGTGGTTTCAGCATCCGTGGCCGTCGCGCCTGGCCCCGCCGTTCCTAATGGTGCTCGTCGTGGTCGGAGTGATGACTTCCAAGCCGATGGAGTCGCTCCGGGGTCGCCACTTTCCAGCACTCCTGCTCATTTTGCCTGCCATCTGGATGGCGTGGCAGTCGCTGGCGGCGGGGCGTTCGGTGGATCCGGTGCTGACCGGGTTGACGCTCCCTCAACTGGCCGGTTGCCTGGCCTGCTACAGCCTGGGTTTTCTGGTGTTGGGTCCGGCGCTGCGCAGCGGTTGGCTCTGGGTCGGACTCATCGCGGGTTTCGGTCTCTGCCTCAACAGGGCCGCCCAACAGCACCTCTTTGAATTGCGCCAAGACTATCAAGTGTTGCTCGAAGGGCAGGCGACGGGTTGGACCAATTTTACGGCGTCGTCGTTGGCGGAGATGAGGGACAATCTTCTGCTCATTCAGACCAACGGCGTGGAGATAGCCAATCCGGTCATCCTCGACAAGATGCGGCGGGCACGTGTGAACGGAACGATGGTTTATCCGAATGCGCTGGCTGGAATGATCCTGCTGCTCTTGCCGGCGTCCTTGGCAGTGCTGGCAACGGTGAGCGCCACCCTGAAGGCCTCGGTCCGGCGTTTGGTGGTGGGTAGCTTTGGTCTACTGGGACTCCTGACCTTGTATTGGACGGGGTCTAAGGCCGGTTGGTTGGTGGCGATCGGCGTTGGTGCGGTTGCACTGCTCCTGCGGCCGGGTTCGGCTCGAATTAAGGCGGCTTGGGTGGCCCTGTTATTGGCCGGTGGACTGGGGCTTTTTGGACTTCGCTTTGCTGGCTACTTTGCCAAAGGGGCTACCAGTGCTGTAGCTCGAGCCGATTATTGGAAAGCCGCTGTGCAGAACACCTGGGAGCATCCGGTCTGGGGCAGTGGTCCGGGAACATTCCAGCGACCTTACGCCCGCCTCAAGGCCCCGGAATCGGAGATGGCCCGGTTGGTTCACAACGATTTCCTGGAGCAGGCGAGCGACTCTGGATTGCCTGGTTTTGTCCTCTACACGGCTTGGATCGGGGGGTTGCTTTGGACCTTGGGTCGGCGGATCACCCGTGAAAAAGACCTTGGGGCTCAGTCCCTGAAGGCATCGCCCGCGGTTGGGGTGCAACCTTCGGGGACTGGTTGGCCGGTGTGGCCGGAGGCAGACCGTCAGCGCCTGGAGTTGGCGGTGTTCATTGGCCTGCTCGGATGGTTCACCCATGGATTGGCCGAGTTCGGGCTCTACATCCCCGCCTCGGCATGGACCGCGTTCACCTTGGCGGGCGCGCTGCTGGCGGGCGTGATGCCCCGGCGTTGAACTCGATCGACCGGGATCTTTTAGCGGTATTTCTGGTTCTCCGCGTACCACGCCACCGCCGCCATGAAGGCCACTACTGCTAGCACCGCGAAGAAGATTTTGAGGACGCTGTAGGGTCGGCCGCCGGCGATTGCTCCGGTGTAGCCGTTGATCACCACTTGGTAGCTCTTGCGTCCGTAGTCGTAGGTTAGCAGCCAGACGGGGACGAGAATGTGCTTGAAGGTCTGCCCGCTCCACTGGACGGAGACCTGCAAATTCATGTGCGTGTCTCCGGGAACCTCGCGGGCGCAAAGCGAGCGAACTTGATCGGCCATGTCTTGGCGTGCGGCGGTCGCGGCCCCCACGAGGTCGATTTGATAGCGCTCGACGGTCCAGCCAGCGACGAACCCATCGTGATACGGCACCAGTTCAGCGGTGGGGAACGGTTCAATTTTGCGCAGAAGTTCGGAGTTCACGCCCTTCGATCCCGGCACCAGTTCATCGTCGAAGAAGTGCGCCAAGGAGCCGGAGCTCGTGACCCAACGCGTGTGGCGGACCTGACGGGTCTGGGTACGTCCGTTGGAGTCGGTGTAGGATTCGGTCGTGTAATAATAGTACCCGCTGAGAGCAGTCCAATAAGCCGCCGCGTGCGCATCGAAGGTCCAGTAGGGCAGGTACACGCCGTGGACCGTGTCGGTGAGGGCCCGTTGACCGAGGTTCGACGGGGCAAACCAACGTTCCGAGTACCACTTGCGGATGCTCTCCCGGATCTGGCTCTCGGCGATGCGCAAGGGCAGTAGGCTTTCAGGCCGAATGGATTGCTGGAGTTCTTGATAGGGGACCAGCGCTGAAGAACCGCAGAAGTCGCAGCGCTTGCCCGCCTGTTCGGCCTCGAAGACCGAGATGGCGTTGCAGCTTTGGCACCGCACGGAGCTGGCCTTAGCACTCCAGCCGCGCGCGGAGTCGGGCAGTTGTTCGAGAGCCTCGGCCAGATCGTGCTCGAGGATTGTCTGCTTCTGAACCAGCGCCTCGGGGTGTTCGCTGGCAGGGGTGGCGCAGTAGGCGCAGACGAGGGTTTTGGTCGACGGATCCCAGGTGGTTTCTCCGCCGCAGGCCGGGCAGTGAAACTTGCCTTGGGCTTGACGCTCAGAGGTCGGAGGGACCGGAGGCATCGGTATTGGTGGCGGGACGGAATCGGGAGTCACTGGGAGTCGTGGGTCAGGGGTCCCGGTTGTGAAGGCCTATTTCGGATGAGAGGCCAACCATCCACGGATGGCTGCCGCTTGGGGGTGGCTGGGTTCGAGGGCCAGCACCGATTCGTAGTGGTTGCGTGCCTTGGCCGGGTCGTCCAGCTCGCCGGCGTACAAGCCCGCGGCGGCCAGATGGAGCGCCGTCTCGGTGGGTTTGGCGGCGAGGAATAGTTCGATTTGTTCGGCGGCGTCCTGGGGATGGCCCGCCTGCTTGAGCGCCACGGCGAAACTGCGACGCGACTCCGAGTCGGCGGGGCGGAGGAGCAGGGCCTGCTCACAGGCGACGAGAGCGAGATTCACATCTCCCTGGTCTAGGGCGACTAGGGCGAGGTTGTGATAGGCCTCGTGGAAGGACGGGTCGATCTCGGTGGCTCGGCGATACTGAGCGGCGGCGTTAATGAGGTCTCGGCGTTGATGGGCGCCAATGCCTTGCTGAAAGTGTGGTTCGGCCGCGGTGCGATTGCCCGCAGGCAGCAGGCCTACCGCGCGTCGGACGTAGCGGGGCGGGGCAGGGCGCCGGGGCGAGGCTATCTCCGTTCGGGGTGCCGGACGCGAGGGAGTCGTTGCGGCGGTGGTCGGCGCGGTCGCTGGGCCCACGGCGGCGGGCGGTGACAGAGGCGTGGGTTTTTTCTGCGGCGAAGAGCTGGGTTTGGACGCTGCCTTGGCGGCGACCTCGGCGGGGTTTCCCGGCGGCCGGGCATCGGAGGCCGCGGTGGTGTTGGTTTCCGAAGACTTGCGAAACCACTGCACGGGGTTGGCCCATTTGCCCGGGGTCACCCGTTGCCACAGCGAGCGCTTGGAGGGGGTGTTGGCGTCGTCGGTCTCCAGCGGAGCGGGGGTGGTCTTGCCCTCGGCGGCGCTCGGAGACGGAGCCGCGGGCACTGCAAGCTCGGTGGGCTTCTGAGGCGTAGGCGCTGCGACCCCTGTCGGAGCGGCCGCGACTGGTTTGGCGGCGAGTTTGGCCACGGGCTCGTCTTGGGCCGGACGCAGAGGCGGATCTTCCTGCACGTTGACGACCTGAAGCGGAGGCGGAGGGACGATTTGCGGAGGGGCGACTGGCTTGGCGGCCGGCAGCTCAGGCGTGCGGGCCGGGCTCG
>JAPLUH010000525.1 GCA_026397675.1 Verrucomicrobiota bacterium | reverse complement strand
GTGGTGCTGGCCAAGCAGCTCATCGACGCCGGCAAACTCGGCAAGGTGTTCCATTACCGCGCCAACTTCCTGCAAGACTGGACCATCAATCCCGACCTGCCGCAGGGCGGGGCGGCCTTGTGGCGTCTGGATGTGAAGGCCGCAGGGTCCGGTGTCACCGGCGACTTGTTGGCTCACTGCATCGATACGGCCATGTGGCTCAATGGCGGCATTAAGGATGTCAGCGCCATGACCGAGACGTTTATTAAAGAGCGCAAGCACACCCTGACCGGCAAGGTTGAGAAGGTGGGTATCGATGACGCGTGCGCCTTCATGTGCCACTTCAACAACGGGTCGCTGGGTCTCTTTGAGTCCACCCGTTATGCCCGCGGCCATAAGGCTCTCTACACCTTCGAGGTGAATGGCGAGAACATGAGCCTCAAGTGGGACTTGCACGACTTGCACCGCCTCCAAATTTTCGATTACAGCGATGTCGGTGCCGAGCGCGGTTGGAAGAGCATTCACGTTTCGGACAGCGATCATCCCTACACCGGCAAGTGGTGGGTTCCGGGTCTCCAATTGGGCTACGAGCATAGCTTCATCCACCATGTCGTGGAGTTCATCGCCGGCCTCGAGAGTGGCAAGGGTGCGAAGCCAGACTTCAAGGACGGCTTGGCGACCGACTATGTGGTGGACGCCGTGCTCGCATCGGCCAAGACCCGCAAGTGGGCCAAGGTCAAGCAGGTGAAGGCCTGAGCCTGACGAAGTCCTAATTTCTGGCGGGGTTGGCGAGCGATCGTCGATCCCGCTTTTTTATTGGCAGGCTGTTGACTCTTGGGTCGACCGGGTGGATGGATTACAGATGACTGGAAAGTTTCCAGTCGAGGTTTCATTAAGATGAGTCCTGACGTCGTTTCCGCCTTAGTGGCTAACTTGCTGTCGCCCGCCGTCCTTTTTTTTATTCTGGGTGTCATCGCGACACTGGCCCGCAGTGATCTCCGATTCCCTGAACCCCTTTACGTCACCCTGACCATCTACCTACTGGTGGCTATTGGTTTCAAAGGAGGAGCCGCTATTTCCAAGGCCGGCCTCGCGGTCGTCTGGAAGCCGACATTGTTGGCCATGATTTTGGGAGGGCTTATTCCCTTGGGTGTGTATCCGGTGCTGCGATTTTTGGGCCGGTTTTCCCCGGTCAATGCCGCGGCCATTAGTGCCCATTACGGATCGGTGAGTGCCGTCACATTCATCGCCGCCACCAACTACTTGAAGCAAATCCAAGTTCCGTACCAGGAATACGCCTCGGCATTCCTCGCGGTGATGGAGGCTCCAGCCATCATTTTGGGTGTCGTGCTGGGTCGCATGGGTGAAAGCAGCGGGGAAACCATGGTTCATACCCTCCGCAAAGCGGTGCATGAGGCGGTGTTTGGGCGGAGTGTGGTCCTGCTGTTGGGCTCCATGATCATTGGTTGGGCTAGTGGATCCAAAGGTGCGGAGATGACGGCGGGTTTTCTCGTCAGCCCGTTCCAAGGTGTCTTGTGCCTCTTCCTGCTGGAGATGGGAATGGTGGCTGCCCGGCGGTTTGCCGATTTGCGCAAAGTGGGCGTGTTTCTTTTGATTTTTGGCGTTGTGGCACCGATGGCCCATGGGGCACTGGGCATTCTTTGCGCTCGATGGATGGGCCTCGACACGGGGACCGCACTCTTGCTGGCCACCTTGGCTGCCAGCGCGAGTTATATTGCAGCGCCGGCCGCCATGCGATTGTCACTGCCTGACGCCAACCCGACTTTCTACCTCACCGCTGCCCTCGGCATTACCTTTCCTTTCAACATCACACTGGGCTTGCCTCTCTATTTTGAAATGGCCCGCCGATGGACCATCCCCTTGCCATGAATCCGTCTCCGAACACCCATCCCATGAAGCGCGTCACCGTGGTTTGCGAAAAGCTGGCCCGGGAGGCGGTGCTGCGGTTGCTTAAAGAAGTCGGAGCCCATGGTTGGACGCTTTGGGAAGTGGAGGGTTCCGGTAATCAAGGGCACCGTTTGGCGGACATCCCGGAGTTCACCAATATCCAGATCGAGATCATCGTTCGACCGCCCGTCGCACTGGAATTGCTGGGCCGGCTTCAGCAGGATTTTTTCTCTCGCTACGCCATGATCGCCTGGGAAACGGAGATCCGCGTCATCCGGTCCGAGAAGTTCTAAATCCGACCGGTTGCAGAATCTTGGGCCAACTTCCGTTTGGCCTTCGCGGCGTCTCGTGGCATACCAACGGCCGCATGGAATACGAAGCGGTCATCGGTCTGGAGACCCACGTCCAACTTAAGACGCAATCGAAGATGTGGTGCGGGTGCGCCAACGCCTTCGGTTCCGATCCGAACACGAACGTTTGTCCAATTTGTCTGGGCATGCCGGGAGTTCTCCCCGTGCCCAATGCCGAGGCCATCCGACTCACCGTGCTGACCGGCTACTTGCTTAACTGCGAAATTCCCCGGTTCGCCAAGTTCGACCGGAAAAATTATTTCTATCCAGACTCCGCCAAGAACTACCAGGTCACCCAGTACGACAAGCCGTCCACGGCCAACGGGTGGCTGGAGTTCGAGTTTGATGGCCCGGGATCGGTGGATGGAATGGCCCGCGTGCAAATCACTCGCGCACACCTGGAGGAGGATGTCGGCAAGAACAGTCACTTCGATCGATTCAGTGGGGTGGACTTTAATCGGGCCGGCGTGCCACTGCTCGAGATCGTCTCCGAGCCAGAACTCAATGGACCTGAGATGGCCTATGCGTATCTCCGGGCTCTGACCGATGTCTTGTTTCGCGGCGGGATCAGCGACTGCGACATGGAGAAGGGGATGGTCCGGTGCGATGTGAATGTCTCGGTTCGCCCGAAGGGCAGCACCAAGCTGGGTGCTAAGATCGAGATCAAGAACATGAATTCTTTTTCCGGAGCGCGCCGTGCCCTGGAATACGAAATCCCGCGCCAAATTGCGGCCTTGAAGCGTGGAGAGTCACTGCGTCAGGAGACGCGACGCTGGGATGATCTGGCGGGTATCACCGAAACCATGCGCTCCAAGGAAGACGCGCACGACTACCGTTACTTTCCGGAGCCAGACTTGATGCCTCTGGTGCCTACCGACGAATGGTTGGCTTCGGTGAAATCCCAAATGGTCGAGTTGCCGCTGGCTCGCAAGAAACGCTTCATCCGGGAGTATGGCCTGCCCGATGGCGACGCTGAGATTTTCCGGGACAACGTGCCATTGGCCACCTTCTTCGAGCGGGCGATCCAGGGGGCGACGCAGCCCAAGGCCATTGCCAATTGGGTGATTAACAACTTGCAGGCGCGGGTGAGCGGATCGGGCATCGCGGTGGAGGATGTTCGCATCCAACCGGCGCAGGTGCGCGATTTGGTGGGGTTGGTTGAAAGCGGCGCCATCAACAGCAAGATTGCTCAAGACGTCTTCGCCGAGATGTTCACGACGGGCGATGCGCCTCAGGTGATCGTGGAGCGCAATGGGTGGTCGCAAATGAGCGATGTCGGGGCGCTCGAAGCCCTTTGCGACCAGGCGATTGTTGCCAATCCAGGGTCTGCCGCCGATTTCCGGGCGGGCAAGGTGGCTGCACTCAATGCCCTCAAGGGACAGGTCATGAAGCTCTCCAAGGGCAAGGCCAACCCGGCTTTGGCCGGCGAGATTCTCGAGCGCAAACTGCGGGCTTAAAGATCTGAGGTGCCGGTTACCCGCAGTTACCAGCAACCTCCTCAGTCACAAAAAGGCCCCGGGAATTTCACAATTCCGCGGGGCCTTGTTGTTGTCAGTAATTATGTCGATCAGTGAGTCGGCGAGTAGTCGGTGGGCACCAAGAAGACGGACTTAACGCCGCCTGCCACGGTGAGCGAACCGCCGCCGGCCTTTTCGCTGGCCTCGCGAGCGGCCTTCCAAGCGGGGTCTTTGCCGAAGGCGGCGAAGCTGGCCTTGGCTGCTTCCTGGGACTTGTGGGTGAGGAAGTACAGCAGAGTGCGATCACCTTCGGGCTGGTCGGCCATCTTGTGGAAGTAGCCCTGATTGCCCATGCCGTACTTGATGAAGAGACCAATGGTGTGGTCGCGGAAGCGGGCATCCAGATGCGACAGACGTTCTGGGGTGCTGGTGTAAGTGCGCATTTCCCAGACGCCGCCCTTGGAGACGTTGCCGGTGCGAACTTTCGGAGAATAGTCAGTCTCCACCAGGAACGGATTCTCAGCCTTGGCCACGAGGGGACCGGCGGCTTCACTGGCCTTCTGGGCGGTCTTCCATTCGGGATCCGAGGCGAAGGCGTTCCACAGGGTTTCGCGGGCCTCGCGGCTCGGGTAGCGCAGCAGGAAGTGCAGTCGCTGGTCGGCCGTATCGGCAGGCATCCAGTAGCCGATGCTCTCGATACCATGCTTCTTGAAGAGGCGCAGGGTGTGGTTGCGGAAGCGATTGTGCAGGGCTTCGGCCTTGCCGGGATGGATGGTATAAATGCGCAGTTCGTACACCGAGGCGGTGTGTCCGGAGCCCAGGGTGTGGCACCCGGTGGCCAGTGCTGCGCCCGCAACGGAGGCGGTCTTGAGGAAGTCTCGACGGTGGATCATCGGTGCGAAGCCTCCGTTTGCAGATGGAGACGTCAAACAAAAACCTTGTTGCCGAACGTGAGCACCGTTACCGCTTAACCGACATGACCGAGCGGCGCGCCACGATCCAGCGGAAGACCAGCGAGACGTCCATCCGCGTGGACCTCAATATTGACGGCAAGGGCAAGGCCCAGGTGAAGACCGGTGTGGGTTTTCTCGATCACATGCTGTGCGCCTTTGCCAAGCACTCGGTGTGCGATCTAAAGCTGCGCTGCTCAGGGGATCTCCACATCGATGCGCATCATACGGTGGAGGACTGCGGGATCGCCCTTGGACAAGCGTTTCTTCAGGCCTTGGGTGATAAGCGGGGCATCCGACGGTATGGCGCTGGTTTCGATCCTCGAAATCCGTTCACGGGTGAAGCCCATGTTCCCATGGATGAAGTTCTGGCTCGCTGCGTGATTGATTTTAGCGGTCGGCCCTTCCTGGTCTGGCGTGGCATGGATTCGCTGGCCCAGCGCAGGATTCCGGAAGCAGATCGGGATCAGGACATGTCCTCGCGGTTTCGCTTTGGCTTAGCGCGGGAGTTTTTTCAAGGGTTCACCAATGAGGCCCGGTGCAATCTTCACTTGGAGCTGCTTTACGGGGGCGAACCGCATCATGTGGTCGAGGCGTTGTTCAAGGCCTTTGCCAAAGCCGTCGATTTTGCCTGCCAATGCGATCCGCGTATCGCGGGCGAGATCCCTAGCAGCAAGGGGAAGCTTTGAAGTCGGCCGGCCCCCAGACGTGTCCCGTTGGCTCCGTTCCGGGCTTTCCCGGAAAGGTTGAAACTCTTCCTGAATAATCTCCGAACCACGCCGTCGATGCCTGTGTCGGTGAAAAATGATTATCCCTCAGAAGCCGACGAGACTTTGGTCAAGTGGGCTCAGCAAGGAGACACCGAGGCGTTCGAGCAGCTGGTCTTCAGGCACCGTGACAAAATCTATGCGCGGGCCCTCATGATGATGAGGAACGAGGACCAAGCGCTGGAATATTCGCAGGAAGCATGGGTAAAATCGTGGCAACGGTTGGTTCAATTTCAGGGCGAATCCAGTTTCGCCACGTGGGTGACGCGCATCGTCATCAACCTGTGCCTCGACCAGTTGCGGCGCCAGAAGCGGGTGCGGACCGAATCCATCGAAGCGATGGAAGAAGAGTCGGGCGGTGTCGAGCGTCAGTTGCCGGCCCCAGAAACCAATCCAACAGCCGGTCTCGAGCAGGACGAACTCCGGAGGCGCATCGATGAAGCTCTGGGGAAACTCACCGACGCCCACCGGACCGTGGTGGTCCTTCATGAATTTGAGGGGTTGGAATACAAGGAGATCGCCAAGCGTATCGGCATCTCCATCGGGACGGTCATGTCGCGTCTCTTTTACGCGCGCCGCCGGTTGGCATTCCTTTTACAATCTTTGAAGCGAGAACGATCCGAATGAAAAACACCGAACAACTGTTGGACCTCCAGGCCTACGTCGATGGTGAACTCACCGAGGAGCGTCGCCGCCAAGTGGAGGCCGCACTGCCGGCCGACCTCGATGCCCAAGAACTAGTGTCGGGTCTGCGGCAGTTGGGAACCCTGATCCGTGCGTATGAGCCGGCCGCCACAGTTCCCGCGAGCCGAGAGTTCTACTGGAGCCAGATTCGCCGGCAAATCGAAGCCGAGCAGCCCAAGGCGCCCGCCGCCTCCGCAGCCTTAGGTTGGTTGCGTTGGCTCATTCCCGCCATGGGAGTCGCGGCGGTGGCTGTTGTGGTGTCCACCCAGCAAACGCCTCGTGAGATCACTTTGGCGGGCGGTGGCGATGTGACCGTTGTCGACGTCTCCTCGACGGTCTTCCGTTCCGAGAGCGACGGAGTCACCGTTCACTGGATCCAATAACGTATTAAAATATTGGCGTTCGGCCTCCTGAATGCCTTGATGTTGCCAGTAGCAGTTCTGATGAAACTTCTTTGGATCAATCGATTGGGGTACCTCCGTTTGGGATGCCTCTTGGTGCTAGGAACTCTGATGCCTCTGGCATCGGTGGCTGCCGATCTCAAGCTGCGTCTCGAATTGGCTTGGGGCACCGACGGCACCGCCCCTGAGGGCAAAAGCCTCAAGGAGTTGGACACCAAGGGGCGCGAAAAGCTGCGTCATTTCCGTTGGAAGAACTACTGGGTGGTGAAATCCACCCAAATCGACCTCGATTCAAAGGTGTCACAGAAAGTCCCCTTGGACCGGTGCCAGGTAGATCTGAAGACCACGGCCGATGGCCATTTGGAAGTTCGACTTCATAGCGTCAACGACGCCAAAGAGGCCAAACTGGTAAAGACCCTCCAGCATTCACTGGAAGCCCTCAAGCGGGGCGAATTTCTGATCATCGCCGGCGATGACAAGGAGAAGTGGAATGATGCGTGGTTTGTGATCATCCGGGGCGAGCCCTGATTCCGGATCGACGCCGTGAGGTGGCGCTCGTGTTGACGGTGTTTTTTTAGTCTTTCTAACCTCCGATTTTGGCCCTGACCCACAACGGGCTGGGTGTCGCTCCAGCTCAAACAACAAGGGATTGCGCTTTTTCGAAAGCTGTTGTCCTTAGCCGCTTCGACCGGCTAATATGTCGTTGATCTGACCTGCGGCTTCATCGCGGGCGGTCGTCCGGATATTCATTATGGCCGATAACGTTCCTCCGAAGGAAACCTACGATAGCTCCCAAATTAGCACATTGGAGGGGTTGGAAGCTGTCCGGAAAAAACCCGGCATGTACATCGGTGGTACCGACGAGCGAGCGCTCCACCACTGTGTTTCTGAGGTGCTCGACAATTCGGTCGACGAGCACTTGGCCGGACACTGCATGAGGATCGAAGTGGTCATCCATGTGGATGGTTCCATTTCGATTCGAGACGACGGTCGAGGCATCCCGGTGGACATGCATCCGCAGAAAAAGATGCCCGCCGTTGAACTGGTGCTGACCACGCTGCACTCGGGCGGCAAATACGGTCAGGGCGGATACAAATTTTCAGGAGGTACGCACGGCGTTGGCGCCAAGTGCGTCAATGCGGTTTCTGAATGGTTCGAGGTGGAGGTGAGTCGTGAAGGCAAGATCCACCACATGGAGTTCAAGCGCGGCCAGGTGACCAAGAAGCTAGAGGTCATCGGCAAGGCCAAGGGCCGCGGCACCCTCATCACCTTCATGCCGGATTCGGAGATCTTCCGCGACACCATCGAGTTCAAGGCCGACCGGATTACTCAGCGTCTCCGCGAGTTGGCGTGCATCAACTCGGGGCTCGAGATCACCTTCTTGGATGAGCGTCAGCCCGATCCGAAGCTCGAGACCTTCCTTTACAAGGAGGGGTTGGAAGAGTTCGTACGCCAGCTGAACAAGAATCGGGTGACCGTGCACCCTAAGCCCATCAGCATCCTCAAGGAGAGCAAGACCACTACGTCCGAGAAAGAGGTCGAGGTCCACATCCATGTCGTGATGCAGTACAACGACAGCTACAACGACCAGGTTCTTTGCTACACGAACACCATCCACAATCCGGATGGCGGCACGCACCTCTCGGGTTTCCGGACCGCCTTGACCCGGTCGATCAATCAATACGCCAAGTCGAACAGTATCCTGAAGGATAAGGACCCTCAAATTACCGGGGATGACGTTCGCGAAGGGTTGACGGCCGCTATATCCATCAAGCACAGCGATCCGAAGTTTGAGTCCCAGACGAAGGTCAAACTCATCTCTCCGGAGGTCGAAAGCATTGTCGGGTCGGCCTCGTATGAAGGGCTGATGAACTACTTCGACGACAATCCGGTGGTGGCTAAGAAGATTGTCGAAAAGGCTCTGAATGCAGCCCGGGCTCGTGAAGCGGCCCGCAAGGCGCGTGAGGCGGTCCGCAAGACGGCCCTCACCGGCGGTGGTCTCCCCGGCAAGCTGGCAGATTGTTCTGACCGCGACCCGGCCAACACCGAGTTGTACATCGTCGAGGGCGATTCGGCAGGTGGCTCTGCCAAGCAGGGGCGTGACCGAAAGTTCCAGGCTATTCTTCCGATCCGCGGCAAGCTGATCAACGTCGAGAAGGCTCGTCTCGACAAGGTTCTGCAGAATAACGAAATCCGGACCATGATTACCGCTATCGGGACGGGAATCGGAGCCGGAGAGGGCGAGGGGGCTTTCAAGATCGAGAACCTTCGCTACCACAAGGTCATCATCATGACTGACGCAGATGTCGACGGATCCCACATCCGTACGCTGCTGCTGACCTTCTTCTATCGCCAGATGACCCAACTCATCCGGGATGGGTACGTGTACATCGCCCAACCGCCGCTCTATTCGATCACCCGCAAAAAGCGCACCGACTACGTCGACGACGACAATCAACTCAACCGGATCCTCCTCCAGAATGGTACCGAGGAAGTCCGCCTCAAGAATCTGGCCGACGGCAAGGAAGTGCCTGCCAAACAGTTGGAAGAGATTCTCAGTTTGCTCGAGACCCTCGACAAGCACGCCACGTTCATCCGACGTCAGGGCGGTGACTTTGCTAAATATGTGGCCTGTCGGGCTCCGGACGGAGGGCTGCCGCAGCATTTGGTGAAGGTGCGCGAAGGCAACGCGGAGACCGTTCACTATTTCATGACCAACGATGAGCAGGAGGCCTTCAGGGCGGCCAATCCTGACCTGTTCGGCGACATCGAGGCCAAGGAGCGTATGGAGAAGGCCAAGGGACAGAGCCGCCGTGCTACTTATGTTCATTTGCACCTTGAGTCACGGGCGATTGGCGAACTTCTGGCGAAGCTGACCAAGAAGGGTCTGTCGATCGATCATTACGCCACTCAGGGCAAGCCTCTCTTCGAGTTGATCGAAGGAGAAGGTGAACGAGCCCACGTGACTCCGATCTTCTCGATTCCACAAATCCTCAACGAAGTGAAGGAAGTGGGTAAGAAAGGCATCCAGATTTACCGCTTCAAGGGATTGGGCGAAATGGACGCCAAGGAGCTCTTCGAGACCACCATGAACCCGCCGAAGCGCAAGCTACTGCGAATTGAGCTGACCGATGCGGTTGAGGCCGAGGAGATGTTCACCCGCCTCATGGGCGATGTGGTCGAACCGCGACGCCAATTCATCGAGGACAACGCGCTCAACGTCCGTAATTTGGATGTCTGAGCTAAAGCGACGAAACCGACACCGATCCTGCTCCATCCCTCACTTTCCGCCCCATGCCTGAAGAGATCCAACCGAAACAACCGCAAGCCAGTGGTGGTGCCTACACGGGCAACGAGAAGATCCACACGATCAACGTCGCAGACGAGATTAAGGCCTCGTTTCTGGACTACTCGATGTCCGTTATCATCTCTCGCGCACTGCCTGATGTGCGTGACGGGCTGAAGCCCTCCCAGCGCCGCATCCTCTTCGCGATGGAGGGCCTGTCCTTGGTCCCAGGTCGCAAGCACATGAAGTGCGCCAAGATCTGCGGTCAGACCTCGGGCGATTACCATCCCCACGGTGAGGCGGTCATTTACCCGACCTTGGTTCACATGGCTCAGCCGTGGGCCATGCGTGAGAGGCTCGTGGACGGGAAGGGGAACTTCGGATCGGTCGAAAACGACCCTCCGGCGGCCATGCGTTATACGGAGGCGCGCCTCACTCATCTGGGCGCGGCCTTGATGACCGACATGGATCGGGACACGGTGGATTTCGTTCCCAACTACGACGAGCGACTCATGGAGCCGTCGGTCTTGCCGGCCGCGTTCCCGAACTTGCTGGTCAATGGCGGTACCGGCATCGCCGTTGGTATGGCCACCAACATGGCACCGCACAACCTCGGTGAGGTCATTGACGGTGTTTGTGCCCAGATCGACAACCCCTCGATCACCATTCCAGAACTGACGAAGTTCATCAAAGGTCCGGACTTTCCGACCGGAGGTTTCATCTGCGGCATCGAGGGTATCCACAATTACTTCAGGTGCGGTCGGGGTAGCATTAAGCTGCGGGGCCGAATCGGGGTAGAGGAGCTCAAGGGCAATCGGGAGCAGTTAGTCATTACTGAGATCCCCTACAATGTGAACCGGGCCGGGTTGGAGGAGCAAATCGCCAACTTGGTTCAAGAGAAAATTATCACCGAGATCTCGGCGATGCGGAACGAGTCGGATGAGAACTGCCGACTCGTTATTGAGCTCAAACGCGATGCCAGCCCGAGGGTGGTCATCAACAATCTCTTCAAGTACACCCAACTCGAGACCAGCTTCAGTGTTAATGCCCTGGCCATCGACCACGGCAAGCCCAAGACGCTCAACCTGAAGGAGATCATCCAGTGCTACATTGAGCACCGGCGCGAAGTGGTGCTCCGTCGGACCCGTTTCGAATTGCGAAAGGCCGAAGAGCGGGCCGAGTTGCTGGAGGGCTACATTTGTGCCCTCAACAACTTAGATGAGTTCATTCGCATCATCCGCAGTTCCAAGACCCGCGATGAGGCTCGTATCAAGTTGCTGGCCTTCGAATGGACCCGCGCTCAGGTGGAGCGTTGGAACATCCTGATCCGCAGCGAGGACCGATTGAATGCGGCCGGTCGCTATGCGCTGACCGAGCGTCAGGTCGACGCCGTTTTGGAGCTTCGGCTGTACCAGCTCACCGGTCTGGAAATTGACAAGGTCACGGCCGAGTACAACGAGCTCGTCGAACGGATCAAGGACTTGCTAGACATTCTCGCCAAGGAGTCCCGAGTGCTTTCCATCATCAAGAAGGAGCTTCGGGATCTGAAGGACAAGCATGCTTCGCCGCGCATGTCCGAGATCGTTCCCGACGAAGGAGAGATGGCTATTGAAGACCTCCTCGCCAATGAGGGGGTGATCGTGACATTGACCCACAACGGGCTCATCAAACGGACGAACGTCTCCAGCTATCGGGCTCAGAAGCGCGGTGGCAAGGGGGTCATCGGCATGACCACTCGGGAGACGGACAAGTTGGAAGACAGCGATTTCATCGAGCATCTCTTCACGTGCAGCACCCACGACTACCTCATGTTCTTTACGAACCTGGGCCGAGTGTATGTGGAGCGTGTGCACGAGATTCCGGATATGGGACGTGCGGCCAAGGGACGCAGCATTGCCAATCTTCTGGAGCTGCGCGGCGAGGAGAAGATTCAGACGCTCGTCCGGGTGAGTTCTAAGTATGGCGCCAACAAGGAAGATTTGACCTGGAAGCAGACCAACGAGCTCTTCTTCGTGACCCGACTGGGAACCGTCAAGCGGACCGAGCTGTCCGACTTCCAGAATGTTCGCAAGGGAGGGATCATCGCCATCACTCTCGATAAGGGCGACGGCCTGGTGGAGGTTCGTCTCACCAACGGAAACAACGAGATTGTTCTCATTACCAAACAAGGAATGAGCATCCGCTTCCAAGAGGATCAGGTGCGTTCGATGGGTCGCAACGCGGGTGGCGTGAAGGGCATCGAGCTGGAGAAGGGAGACGCGGTCGTCGCCTTGGCCCTCGTGGATCCTGATTCGACGCTGTTGGTCGCCGGCGGAAACGGTATCGGCAAACGGACCGACTTCGAGGAGTACCGTCAGCAGAGCCGCGGCGGCAAGGGCATCATCACCATGAAGACCGGTGACAAGACCGGCAGTGTGGTGGGGGCACTGACTGTTCGTGATTCCGATGAGCTGATGCTCATTACTTCCGGTGGCCAGATGGTCCGAATCCCGGTGAAGGGGATTCGCGAAGCCGGCCGCAACACCATGGGCGTCAAGCTCATCAACTTGGCCGAGAAGGACAAGTTGCAAGCCATCGCTCCGGTGATCAGCGAATCGCAGGAAGAAGACGCTGCCGCCACCGAGGAGAAGTAAGTATTCGGGTTCACCGCACGGGGGCTCGAAAAGGGCCCCGTGCGGCCCTCCGGCTTGCTTAAGACCGGGGTTGCTTCAGGTCTGAAGAGCCCAGGGCTTGTCGGTGGGCAAAAGGCAACGTCTTCGGCCCGAGACTCTCGGTGAGGCTCGAGACTCTAGCGGAGGGGCTATGGACCACCTCACAGAGTCATTAGTTCGAGCGAGGCACATCGGTCCGCGCCACGCCGGTTCTCCGCCTTGTTTTGGGGCCCTGAATGCTCTAGAGCCTGCCGCACTCCTCGGCGGTCGGATGTTCTCCAAGCCGGGCAGATGCACCGCCCCACGTAAAACCCCTGGTACGGGCGGGTGGGTCAGCCGATGCGCCAGATAATTCGGGCTTTGTTGAGATCGTAAGGCGACATTTTCATCTTCACCCGATCGCCGGGCGTCAAGCGGACGAAACGCTTGCGCATCTTGCCGGAGATCGTCGCCAAGACGACGTGCTTATTGTCGAGCTCCACGCGGAACATCGTTCCAGCCAGAACTGCGGTCACTTTTCCCTCAACCTCGATATGTTCTTCCATGAGATACCGTATTCATGCGCTGGCCTCGAAAAGGGGTGCCTTTGAGGCCGGCTGAGGGCAGCAAATTGACCATTCAATTCGCCCTGACAAGTCACTTTTCGCAGGGGACCTGCCGGGATCACTGAGGCCGAACGATCTGAACCGAGACGTGGCGGGCTTCCGGGATGATGAATTTCTTAATTTCGACGTGGACCCGACGGGCTCCAAACTCACGGAGAACCAATTCAGAAATATCGACGGCCAACGTTTCCAGCAGCTTCCACGTCCTGCCTTGGCCAAGGCTGAGCAAGCGTTGGCTGACGGCGTAATAATTGATCGTGTGACTCAGGTCATCACCCGCAGCGGCCAAGGTGAAGTCGGTTTCCATTTTCACACTGATGAGGAGGCGCTGGGGATGGACCCGTTCTTCGTCCGGAACGCCGATGTGGTAACAGACCTCAAGATCTTCAATGGTGATGATGTCCATAAATGGAGGTGTACTCAGAGAGCCCGGACTATTTCCAGCAATCGCCGGGTGGGAGTGTTGAGTGGGAGTTCGAAGGCTTGTTCCCAATGGACCCATACAAATTCTTGGGCTTCTCCATTCAACGTCACCGACTGGCCCGGCAAGGCGAGGCAGGTGTAGTTGAGCAGGATGAAATGGGCCTCCCGGTAAAACTCGGTGGAGGCGATCGAGTCTTGGACCATCACGAACTGAATTCGCTCAATCTCTAAGCCAGTCTCTTCGCGGACCTCGCGTCGGAGAGCTTCCTCAGAGGGTTCACCCCATTCGATCTTTCCGCCGGGAATTCCCCACATGCCGGACCACTTGGCCGTCTTGAACAAAAGCATACGGCCCGAATCGTCTCGGATGAGAGCCCCGACGGTCGGAATCGGAAAGGCCGAACGCGGCGCGGGACCCGGCTTCAAGCATAATTGATTGGCTTCCAAGTGCCGGCGGAGCTCCGACAAGTGCTCGACGATGAGGTCCGGTTTGGATTTCCGCAGTTTATCGAGGCTGTCGTAGCCGGTCAGGACTGCGACAGACTTCACACCCCCGTGATGGGCGGTCTCGATATCGTGCTGCATGTCACCAATGAACACGGTTTGAGTCGGGTCTAGTTCATTGTCCCGAAGGATTTGTCCGATGAGGTCTTTTTTGTCGTGAGCACCGAGGTACGTCTTGTCGAGGAACGGACCAAAGCCTGAGATTTTTTCCTGCTGAGCAAATAAGGCCGGATGCACCGCACTTAAGAGAAACGTGCGCAGCCCGTGCTGCCGACAAAACTCCAGAAATTCCCGAGCATGCGGCAACGGTGTGACCGTGTCTTGAGCCAGCTTGAACCCCTCCAAGAACCAACCCTCCAATTCGGGAAGCGATTCCTTCGGCACCCGTTCCATGTAGAAGTCCCGAGCGGGGAGACGGAACTCGCGACGAAACTCCTCCAGAGGCATGGCCGGCACTCCAGCCTGTTGCAGCGCATGGTTCGATGCCCGCCAGACGGCCGGAAGGTCATCCACCAGCGTCCCGGACCAATCGAAGATCACATTGCGAATCACTGAGCTAAGCTATCCCCGGTGGTCGCACTCGCAAACGCAGGATTTACCCGTTGAGCCGATCCGAAGAACTGGGGCTGAGGGAGGTCGCACCATCGACCGGGGGCTTGCGGGTTTTTGCATTGGCTTCAATCCAGGCCTGCCAGGCGGCTCGCATCGACTGAAAGGCCAGCGCCTCACCTTGCAGCGTTTTGGCTGAATGCCATTCCACAGCATGGACTTCTTCCGGATTGCATGGGCCCTCGGTCTCGAGCGGTTGAGCTGTGAAAAAGAGGTCTAGCACCGGATACGTGACACCACTAAAACGGTATTCGTTGGGCTGAGAACAGAGGAACCGTAGGTCGAAAAGTCGGATGCCCACCTCTTCCAAAATCTCTCGGTGCACGGCGGACTCGGCGCACTCGCCAATATTAATAAACCCGCCGGGCGGGGCCAGGAGCCCCGCTCCAGGATCGTTCGCACGCCGGATTAACAAGATGCTCCCATCGTCCCGTTGGATGAAGACGGCAACTGCCACCGCAGGATTGAAGTACAGTTGAAAATTGCAGGCGGCGCAGACCATGGGTGCCCCAACTTTCGGCGGGGTAATGGGTTTTCCGCAGCGCGGGCAATGGTGGAACTGTCGGGAGGGATGCATGGTTTAAGGCCGCCGGGAGGGCTCGGACCATCGATAACAGCGCCAGAATACGCCTTCGGTAGGGCGGCTGAAAATTAAATCAACTTGGGATCCTGGGCGGCGCGTTCTTTGCAGCCGTCGTTCCGCAAGGCACAGTCCTCCGACACATGAGCGTTCGATCGCGATCCGAAGCCCTGTTTGCTGAAGCCCTCAAGCACATACCTGGCGGAGTGAACTCTCCGGTCCGGGGTTTCCGGGCGGTGGGCGGCACCCCCTTCTTTGCCGCTTCGGCTTCCGGAGCGCGGGTCACCGACGTGGACGGCAACACCTACATCGATTACGTCGGAACGTGGGGGCCTGCGATTCTCGGTCATGCCGCCTTACCCATTGTTCGAGCGATTCAGAGCACCGCTGAGCGCGGTACCAGCTTTGGCATTCCTCACGCGCAAGAGGTGACGATGGCTCAACGCGTCAAATCTCTGGTGCCATCGGTGGAGAAGGTGCGTTTCTGCAACAGCGGTACTGAGGCGACCATGTCGGCCATCCGCTTGGCTCGTGGATTTACCGGGCGGGATTTAATTGTCAAATTTGATGGCTGCTACCACGGGCACTCAGATGGGTTGCTCGTGAAGGCAGGTTCCGGTGCGCTCACTCTGGGATGTCCAGACAGTTCGGGCGTGCCTGCGGATGTCGCGCGTCAAACCCTCGTTCTTCCCTTTAATGATCCGGAGGCGCTGCGGAGGGTTTTCGAGAAGCATGACGGTCAATTGGCGGCAGTGATCCTTGAATTGGTGCCGGCCAATGCTGGGCTGTATTTGCCCAAGCCCGGCTACCTGGAACTGCTCCGGCAATTGACCCGAGATCACGGGAGCGTGCTCATCGCCGACGAGGTGATGACCGGATTCCGACTGGGTCCGGCCGGTGCCCAAGGCGTGTTCGGGCTCACGCCGGACTTGAGTTGCTTCGGCAAGATTATTGGCGGTGGTCTTCCGGTCGGAGCCTTCGGTGGGCGGGCCGAGATCATGGATCAACTGGCGCCCCTGGGTTCGGTTTATCAGGCGGGAACCCTGAGCGGAAACCCGTTAGCGATGGCGGCCGGCTTGGCTGCGTTGGATGCCTTGCAGTCCTCCGATGCCTGGAATCGATTGGAGGCTGTGGGGAGTGAGTTGGAGCAGGGAATGGTTGCCGTAGCGAAGGCCACCCAGATCCCCATGCAGTTTCAGCGGATCGGATCCATGTTCTGCGGCTACTTCACCGAAGACCCGGTTTGGAACTTGGCCGACGCGATGCGCAGC
>JAPLUH010000305.1 GCA_026397675.1 Verrucomicrobiota bacterium | reverse complement strand
TGTACTCACTTACTTTCCAACTCGTTGGCAAGAGGGGCCCGTCAATAATAGTAAGCAGTGTCCCCTTTTGTGTAAATAGGTGAAACCGACCCCGCGACAAACCTGGCCATGGCAGCAGCGGGACCGGTCCGGAGCGAGCATTGGAAGCGATCTAACCTTCCCCTCGCGCACAGCGCGAAAGCTCCATCCTCTCCCCGAGCTTCCCTGCGAGCGCAGGACTGGTCCCGCGGAGCCCCGCCACAACCCGACGACTGTACTCACTTACTTTCCAACTCGTTGGCAAGAGGGGCCCTTCGATAATAGTAAGAAGTGTCCCCTTTTGTGTAAATAGGTGGGACCGACCCCGCGACCCCTAACATGAATCCAAGAGTCTGTCCCTAAAGCCCGAACGCTCCCGCACTTGCGGGAATGCCCGCGCTCTCGGCAGGATTTGCCCCGTGATCGCCGCTTCGCTGTTGCCCGCCCCAAAACTGTCCCCCGTTCTCGATCCGGGATTCCGGCCCGCCGCCCTCGCTCGCCGCGCCTTTGCTGCTGAGGCCAAAATCCCCGTCCTAATCGCCCTCGAACAGGCCGACGGCTCCGTCTTCCACCATGCGACCGCCGTTCTCGAAGCCTCCCACCCGCAGGCCCAAGCCAACGGGTTTTTTATCGAACGACTGTGCAAGACCCTGCTGTGGGCCTACGGCGGCCGGCGGATTTGGATCAGCGGACCGACTTCCTTAGCCACCTACCTTCAGGCGCACTACCGCGATACCGCCGTCGGTCGCTTCGACTCAGAAATTATCGGAGAGCGAATCTATGGCGGCCACATCGACGTCATCCACACCGATAACCCGCCCCCCGCCCGAGCCACATCAGCACCCCTGGGACGCCATCTCGAAGGCTGCCGTATCGGTTTCGACCTCGGCGGCTCCGATCGTAAAGTAGCCGCCGTGCACGACGGCAACGTCGTCTTCAGCGAAGAAATCGTCTGGGATCCGTACTTCCAGTCCAACCCCCAGTATCACCTCGAGGGCATACAAGATTCCCTTCAGCGCGCCGCCGCCCACCTGCCCCGTGTCGACGCCATCGGCGGCAGCGCCGCCGGCGTATATGTAAACAACCAGGTCAAGGTCGCCTCGCTCTTCCGCGGCGTCTCGAAAGAAGACTTCGATACCCATGTCCGGGACCTCTTTCGCACCCTCCGCCAACAGTGGAACGGCATTCCCTTCGATGTAGTGAACGATGGCGAAGTCACCGCCCTCGCTGCCTCTATGTCGCTGGGAGTCAACTCCGTGCTCGGAGTTTCAATGGGCACCAGCACCGCCGGCGGCTTCGTCACCGCCGAGGGCAACATCACCAGCTGGCTCAATGAACTGGCTTTCGCCCCGGTCGACTACCGCCCAGACGGACCTGCCGACGAATGGAGCGGGGACCGCGGCTGCGGCGTACAATTCTTCAGCCAACAGGCCGTCGGACGCCTCATCCCCGCCTCGGGCCTGGACATCACCTCCAGCCTTCCGCTGCCCGAGCGCCTGGTAAAAGTACAAGAATTCATGACGGCCGGTGACGAGCGGGCCGCTCGAATTTATCAGACCATCGGCACCTGCTTTGGTTATGCCATCGCCCACTGGTCCGACTTCTACGACCTGCGCCATGTGCTCATCCTCGGACGCGTCACCAGCGGAGCCGGCGGTGACATTATTTTGCGTGAGGCTCAGTCGGTGTTGGCGGCCGAATTTCCGACCCTGGCGACCCAAGTGCGCTTCCACATGCCCGATGAAAAAGACAAGCGCCACGGCCAAGCCATCGCCGCCGCCAGCCTGCCGGCCCTAGGATGAAGCCTTTTTCGTCCGCGTCCCATTCCGCAGACCCGACGCCCATTCCCATTGACCCCATGCAAGTCTGGTCCACCGTTTGCAGATGAACACCCGCGGGGGCACACTTTTCGACCCAGCCTTTTTGGCTCAGCCGGAATGGAACTATTCAGGCTCTTCAGACACCATGGTCTCACCCCAGACGCTCACACCCATGATCTGCTCGTCTCCCCGTTGAGCAGCCCCATGACTTTTTGAACCTGCGTCTCCTCTCCGGAATCCACGAATGAACGTCACGCTCTTCATCCCCTGCTTCGTCGATAGCTGCTTCCCGCAGGTCGGCATGCACATGGTTCGCATCCTCGAACGGCTGGGCCACCGGGTCACCTGCCCCGAAGCGGTCGCCTGCTGCGGCCAACCCGCCTTCAACTCCGGCTACTGGGATGAAGCCCGGATCGTCGCGGGCAAAACCCTCCATCACCTGCAAGAGGCCGAAGCCGTGGTCATCGCCTCCGGTTCCTGCGGTGCGATGCTCAAGGTTTTCTATCCCCAACTCTACGCCGGTCGGCCGGAAGAAGCCGCCGCTCAGCGACTCTCAGAACACACTTGGGAGTTCTCTGATTTTCTAGTCTCCAAGCTGGGTGTCACCGACCTCGGTGCTCGTTTTCCCGGCAAGGTCACCTTCCACGATGGCTGCCACGGCCTGCGCGAATTAGGCATCAAATCAGGCCCTCGAAAACTTCTCGAAAAAGTCCGCGACCTCGAACTCATCGAAATGGGCGATGCCGAGACGTGCTGCGGCTTCGGAGGCACCTTCGCCGCCAAGTTCCCGATGATCTCCACGGCCATGGGTGAAGTGAAGTGTGCCAGTGCCGCAGACACCGGAGCCGAGTACATGGTGTCCAACGACTCCAGTTGCCTCATGCACCTACAAGGGTTGCTCAGTCGTCAGGGCAAGCCACTGAAGACCCTCCACCTGGCCCAAATCCTCGACTCGCAATGAGCAACGCCGCCCAACAGTTCCTCGAGGCCGCCGGGACCATCACCCGCAACCTCCGCCACCGCGGCCTCATCCAGACCGCCCTGCGCAAGTACGAGGTGGCCCGGGACCGCAAGAAGTCGGCCTTCAACGATTGGTCGGCGGCTCGTCAGTCGGCCGCCGAAACCAAGTGGGATGCCATCAACCACCTCGACACCTACCTGACCGAGTTCGCCTCGAAGATCGAGGCCCGGGGCACGAAGGTGCATTGGTGCCCCACCGGTCCAGAAGCCCGCGACACCATCCGCGGCATCATCAAGGACGCGAAGGCCAAGTGCGTGGTGAAGTCCAAAGCCATGACCGCCGAGGAAATCCACCTCAACGAAGCCCTCGAGAAAGACGGCTTCGAAGTGGTGGAATCCGACTTGGGCGAATTCATCGTCCAACTCCGCAAGGAACCGCCTTACCACATCGTCTTCCCGGCCATGCACCTGACCCGGGATGAAATCAGCGACCTCTTCGAACGCGAACTGGGCAGTGCCCCCACGCGAGAACCCGAGGAGTTGACCATGATCGCCCGACGGGCCTTGCGTCGAAAGTACATCCAGGCCGATGTGGGCATCACTGGGGCCAATTTCGCCATCGCCGAAACCGGCATGGTATCCATCACCGAAAACGAGGGGAACGCCCGCCTCACATCCGCCCTGCCCCGGGTGATGGTCACACTCCTGGGCATTGAGAAGATCCTGCCCAAGCTCGAAGATCTCGCGCTATTCCTGCCGCTCCTGGCCACGGCCGGGGCTGGCCAGACAGTCACTGGCTACAACACGCTTTATGGCGGTCCTCGGCAACCCGGCGAATCCGACGGCCCCATCGAGTGGCACGTCGTGTTGCTCGACAACCGCCGCACCGAACTCCTGGCCGATCCCGAGCAGCGCGATGCCTTGCACTGCATTCGTTGCGGGGCTTGCCTGAATGTGTGCCCGATCTTCCGCAATGTCGGAGGTCACACCTACGGCACCACCTACAGCGGGCCCGTCGGCAGCGTGATCACGCCGCACCTCCGCGGACTGCAAGAATGGAAGCACCTCAGCAATGCCTCCTCGCTCTGCGGGGCCTGCACCGAGGCCTGCCCGGTAAAAATAGACCTGCACCACCACTTGCTGCAGAACCGCCGCAATGCAGTCGGTGACTCCCCTTCCTGGATCGAGCGACTGGCTTGGCGAGCCCATGCCTTCGCGGTCAACACCCCGGCCCTCTACCAGTTTGGACAAGAGGTGGCACGCATCGTGGAACCCTTGCGCCTGCGCCTGCAGGGCACCCCGTTGGATCCCGTAAAATCCTGGACCCGCACTCGAGATTTGCCGCCGGTGGCCCCGGAGAGTTTCAAGGAATGGTGGAGGAATCGCCGATGAACGCCCAAGAACGCATCTTAGCCCGCATTCGCGAGGCCCTTAAAGTTCCTGCACCCAAGCCGGGATCGCACGGACATGGCGGGCATGGCCGCGACGTGGCTCCTGCACCTGTCTTTGCGTTTCAGGGGCGTCCGGTCCAAGTGGCCCGGTCTTGGTTGCCACCGGGTGGTTCTACCCCCCAAGAGCATCTTACCCGCTTCGCAGCGGCCTCGGCCGAATTGAAGACCGACTTCCGGTGTGTGGAGTCTGAGGCTGAAGCACACGCGCAATTGCGACACATCGCCGACTCCGAAGGTTGGGCCCGCGTGGCCTCTCACCACTCGCCGTTGACCGATGCAGCCACCGCCGCGCTGGCGCGCCCCACCTTGTTCACCGATGGCGGCTATGTCCCCGATGATCTGGAGGTCTGCGATGTTGGCATCACGACCTGTGATGTGCTGGTGGCTCAAACCGGCTCTCTGGTGGTCAACAGCCGCACTTCGGGAGGTCGGGCTCTGAGCGTATTGCCGCCGCACCACGTGGTATTGGCCCGAAAGGATCAATTGCTGGGTGACCTGACGGATGCTTTCCAACGGATAGAACAACTCCACGGGACCCACTGGCCTTCGATGATTTCTCTGGTGACCGGCCCGAGCCGGACTGGCGATATCGAGCGGATTCTGGTTCTCGGGGCCCATGGGCCGAAGAAGCTCACGGTCTTAATGTGGTAGCCTAGGGCCGAGCTCGAAATAGGGCTCTCAAGGCGGTCCTGGAGTGGGTCTCAGCCCCTCCAGACCGTCTCTCGGTACCGTCCTCTGAACCGTCCTCTGGGCCGCAGCTTTCAGCGCAACCCTTAGATTCTCAAGGGAATGGCAGCA
>JAPLUH010000069.1 GCA_026397675.1 Verrucomicrobiota bacterium | reverse complement strand
ATAACGGGCCGTCACCGGGATGGATTGCTCGACGTTCTTCTGCAGGCCTTTCGGTCGGGCGTCGGTTTGCCGGAGGTGATCCACAGTGAGGTGCCCCCAACCGCCCTTGGCCTCGTCGACAATGCGAATGGAGGCCGTCTGACCGGCCAACTCGGAGACATCCCACGAGTCAGGAGCCAACGCCTCGCTGCCGCCACTGCGGTCATTCGGGCCCGTCGCCGAACGGACCACCTGGCCATCCACCAGCAATTGCAGGGCGAGCTTCTGCTCGTTGTGGCCCCCGCCGATGAGGAAGGCGAGGAAGCGCCGCTCGATCTTGAAGGGCGGTGAACTCAAGGCACCGGTCGCGTCATCGCCGCCGCGGAACGTGTTGACCAACCCCTTCCCCAGGAAACCCTCGACCTGCATCTGCCCGGCTAGTGCGCCGCGGGCTGGGGCGCTGCCAAACGCCTCGCCGGTGGCCTTCCACGCGCCATAGTCGACGCCTTCAAAGTCGGCGATGAGGAGGTCGTCGGCCGCGCGGGCACCGGCGACGGTCGCGAGCACCACGGCAAGGAGAGCGGACTGGATGATCGATTTCATGGGACAGGAATTAGCTAGATCGAAGTCGGAATAGGATGCGATTCGGGATCGCAGTTCGAGCCTGAGAATAGAGATGGAAAATCAAGAGGCGCGGGCATAGGAACGACGGACGGATCACTCAACGGGCTTGGCGCAGCTTGTCGAGGAGCACCGCTCCCAAGATCACCAACCCGAGCACCACCTTCTGGGTGTAACTCTCCACGTTGGTGAGGTTCATGCCATTCTGGATGACGGCGATGGTGAAGGCTCCGGTCAACGTCCCCAGCATCCGGCCCTCGCCTCCGCTCAGGCTCGTACCGCCCACGACGACGGCGGCAATCACGTACAACTCGTACATGTTGCCATACGTGGGTGATCCGCTCTTGAGCTGCGAAGCCATGATCACGCCCCCCAGTCCCGCAAGCAACCCACTGGCCACATAAGCGAAGAGGAGCACGCGCCGGACCGGCACACCCGAAAGCCGCGCCGCCTCCGCATTGCCACCCACGGCGTACAAGTAACGTCCGAGCTTCATGCGCGACATGAGCACCTGGGCCAAGGCGTACAGCACCAGCAGGAGCACCACGGCATTGGGAAGCCCGAAGAGGTCTGCACCACGCCCGAGCCAAACAAAGGAATCGGGAATTTGATAAATCGATTGTCCCTGGGCCAAAATGTAGGCCAAGCCGCTGCCGACGAGCATCATGGCCAGCGTCACGATGAAGGGTGGGATGGCGAATCGGGTGATCATCAGGCCAGAGAAACCTCCGACCGCCCCGCACACCACAATGGCCAACAAACACCCGAGCACCATGCCGCCGGTGGAGGCGCTCATACCCCCGGCCTGGTCACGAATAAATCCCGCCGCCAGCACGGCCGACAGCGCGATAAGGCTCCCCACGGATAAATCGATGCCGCCGGTGATAATGACTAAGGTCATGCCAATGGCCACGATGGCGATCACGGCAATTTGGTTGGCGATATTCAGGAGGTTCTCGGACTTCAGAAAATTGGGCCACCGGTAGCTGGCGGGTGTGATGACCCGGGGCGATCCCAGCGACGGGAAATCGGAGGCGAGGTCCGTGATAAGCCGCCAGCCTCCGGCCACACGGGTGGCAGCGATCACATCCATCGACCCACCCGCTGACTGAATTTTCTGTAAGGCCTCGCGGGCGTTGCGCGGTTCACCGGTCACGGTCGCGAGAACCCGCGCGCCGGCGGCCGTGAGGTCACGTTCAACGCGGGCGGCGAAAACCGCATCTCCGGGTTGGTCGCTGGCTACAACTAAAACGCGGGCTCCTTTGGGCGCCGCCTTCAACACGGCCTCAACCACCTGACGCGCGGCGGCCTCACCGGTCGGCGACTGCTCGCTGTAAGTCACCGCGCTGAAAAAGGCGCACAGCAGCACCAGAACCAAAATCATGCCGTAGTCGGCCAGCCATCGTGCAGGTTTCATGAGTTCAGGCGTGGGCCAATTGAAGGATTTGCTCCTGGGTGGCGTGGGCCACATCGGTGATCTCGCCGGTAATCCGGCCTTCGTGCAGGACCAAGATCCGGTCGGCCATCCCCAGCACCTCCGGCAATTCGGAGCTAATCATGAGAATGGATTTTCCGGCGGCCACCAGTTCGTTCATGAGCAGGTAAATCTCGTACTTCGCGCCGACATCGATCCCTCGGGTCGGCTCGTCGAAGATCAGCACCTCGCAGTCGCGGGCCAACCACTTGGCCAACACCACCTTCTGCTGATTACCTCCCGAAAGGTTGCCGACACGCTCCTCCGGGTCAGACAGGCGAATGCGGAGGGCCGCGATGTAGCGATCCAACTCGGAACGCTCTCGCCGACGCTGCACAAAGCCCCGACGGCACCACCGACGCAAGTTGGGTAAACTAAAATTCTCCCGGATGGGATGCCTCAGCACCAGGCCTTGCAGTTTGCGATCTTCAGTCAGGAGACCCATTCCGGCCTCAATGGCGTCTCGGGGCGACCGGATATCGAGCACCTGGCCATCGAGCCGAATTTCTCCGGCGTCTCTCGGGTCAGCCCCGAACACCAACCGGACCGTCTCGGTGCGACCGGCCCCAACTAATCCAGTCAGCGCCAAGATCTCACCTCGGTGCACTTGAAAGGAAATGCCTTGGACCGCTTTTCCCCGGCGCAAGCCCGACACCTCCAACCGCGGACCGCCCCGTTTTACACTCCGGGACGGGAACTCCTGGTCCAGCGGTCGACCCACCATGCGTTCGATCATTTGATCGCGGGTGATCGCATGGATGGGGCAGTCAGAGACATTGCCCCCGTCGCGCAAAATAGTCACCCGATCGGCGATGGTGAACACCTCCTCCAGCCGGTGGCTGATGTAGAGGATCCCCATTCCTTGACGCCGCAATTCCCGCATGAGGATGAAGAGCTTCTCCACCTCATGGGAGGTCAGCGCGGCCGTGGGTTCGTCCATGACCAAGATCCGAGCCTTGTGGATTAAGGCTTTGGCAATTTCGACCAACTGCTGCTGAGCGGTGCTGAGCCGGCGGCAGGGCTCATCCAAGTCCACTTCGACGCCCATCCGTTGAAACAGGGCCGACACTTGTTCGCATTCGCAGCGGCGGGCCACGAAGCCTCCGGTGGTCACTTCTTGGCCCAGGAAAATGTTCTCCACCGCTGTGAGCGCCGGAACGAGATTGAACTCCTGGTAAATCACCGCCACACCGGCCGCGCGGGATTCTTGCGGGGATTGGAATCGTCGCTCCTGGCCGTCGATCGCCAACGTGCCCGCATCGGCGGCGTGGGCCCCTCCGATAATCTTCATTAGGGTACTCTTGCCCGCGCCGTTTTCACCGAGCACGGCCAAGACCTCTCCGGCATCGAGTCGCAGGTCTACGCCACGCAAGGCCCGCACACCGGGAAAGGACTTCACGATCCCGGTCAGTGACAACAGAGGTGGGTTCGTCGGATTCGTCGAACTCAGCGGTAGCACGGACGGACTCGGCGGGCTCATACGCCCATGACGGACTCCAGGGCCTGACGCATCACTTCGGGCTGAGGATCGATGCCGGTCCAATATTGGATGCCCACGATGCCTTGGTTGACGAGCATGCCCAATCCGTCGAGCGGGCGGCAGCCCCGGGCGGCGGCCTCGGTCAGAAAACGCGTGCGGACCGGGTTAAAGACCACATCCGCTGCAATCATGCCCGGGCGAAGCGAATCCAGGTCAATCGCCAGTCGCGCCTCGGGGTCATAGAGCCCAATGGACGTGCCGTTAATTACCACGTCGGTGCCTTCGGGCACGGTGTAATCACCACTCCAGACAACGAGTTGGGCCTCGAGTTGGAGTTGTTCGCGCAACACGTTCACCAATTCGGCCCCGCGCTGCTCGGAGCGGTTCACGATCGTGATGTGGCGCACGCCCGCCAGACCCAGTTCCACGGCGATGGCCCGTGCGGCGCCACCGGCCCCAAAGAGCACCACCGATTTGCCCCGAGGATCGATCATCGACTGCAGAGATTTCAGGAAGCCCTTTCCATCGGTGTTTTCACCAATGAGGCGACCATCCCGCAGCACCACACAATTCACCGCCCCCATCACCGCGGCGGACTGCCCCAGGCCGTCGAGGTGAGCAATAACGCTGACCTTGTGCGGGAGACTGCAATTGAAGCCCCGGAACCCCATGGCCCTGGCCCCCTTCACGGCGGCTCCAAGGTCCGCGGGTGAGACCTCCATGTTGATGTAGCGCCAGTGCAGCCCGTGGTGCCGGAAGGCCGCCTCGACCATTACCACGGTAGGATTGCCGTCGGCCCCCTGGGACATGGATCCGACGAGTTCGTGCAAGAAATGTTGGGATTGGCTCATGGGTCGAAGGATGGATCGGGATCAGTGGAGAGTGGGGTCTTTTTGGGCGTCGGACTTCCGGTAGAGGCGTGTCGAAATAAGCATTTGAGCCGGCAGCGTCTCACCCTTGGAATGGCGCAGAATCGCATCGACCATACGGACTCCCATCTGGTCGGGAAACTGGATCGGATCGGCGTAGATCTTACCGTCCTTAATGGCCTGCTTGCCCTCGGGTTGACCATCGAAACCGATGATGAGCACCTGGGTCTTGCCGGCCTTTTCCACCGCAGCGCGGGCACCGAGTGCGGCCGGGTCGTTGATGGCAAAAATGCCGCGAAGATCCGGGTGGGCCTGCAAAGCATCCTCGGCCGCCTTGTATCCCAAATCCTTGGCCGCACCGCTCTCCAACTCGGTGACCACATCGATCTTCGATTTACCACCCGCGTTGTGCGCACGAATCACCTCCATGAACCCCTTCACGCGCAACTGGCAGGATTCGGCCTGCTTGAAATGCAGCACCGCGATCTTGCCGCCGGCCTCGCCGAGGGCCTCGATCATGGCCTGACCGGCTTCCCGTCCGCCGCCTTCGTTGTCGGTGGCGATTTGCGTGACGATCTTCACGCCGGGTTCATTGCAGGGGATGTCCACGGTGAACACCGGAATGCCGGCCGCATTGGCCTCCTGGATCACCGGAATGATCGACTTGGAATCACAGGGGCTCAGCACGATGGCGCTGACCTTCTTGACGATGAAGTCCTTGATTTGATTCCCCTGCTTGGCGACGTCCTTGTCACCGCTGACCACGACCGTCTCGTAGCCGTATTTCTTACCCTCAGCGGTGATGCTGTCGCCGATGACCTTGAAGAAGGGGTTGTCGAGGGTGAGCAGCGAGACGCCGATCACTCCCTGTGCCTTCGAGGCCGAGGCGGCCGGATGGCTGGAATCGGCCGCCTTGTCTCCGCATCCGCCCAAGAGTGTGAGGAGGCAAGCAATGAGAACGCGTGGGAAGTGCTTCATGAGAGGGTGTGGTGCGGGATGGAAGAGTGAATTCAAAGCGTTCCGGTCCTCACGAATTCATGATGCACCGCAATGGTCACACGCTGGCCGGAGGCCGACAGGAACGTCACAGCACCGGGAGCAAATTCAAGCTTCTGAACCACGTCGAATCCCGACGGAATTTTCGCGACCCCTTGGATGTAATTCACAAAGGTAGGCTGGGTCGGATTCAATGCGAGGGAGGTGGGAATGCCTTGTCGGGTCAACAAATTGTCCTGAGTCGATGCAGCGAGACCATCGGCGAAGTAGGCCGTCACATCCTCCAAACCCAGGCAGTTGTTGCGGCCCTTCCACGGATGCCCGTGACGCCCGTGGTTTTCTATCCATAGGACGGTGCTGTGGAGCACCGACGGATCCTTGAGTGCGAACCACAAATACCCCTGTTCGGTGAAGGTCGCGGTTGTCCAGGCGGGACCTCCGGTCTTGTCCCACGGTTCATTGAAGAGTTGGACGAGATCGGCGTGGCCATATCGGGCGGGCAATCGGGTCAGGTCGGCATCGGGCGCTCCCTTCCAAGCGACAGGAACCCGCGTCAAATCTGTCCACTGGGCACCCGGAAGGAGCGATTGGTATTCCCGCTGCTTCGGATCGCTGAAGACGGAGGGGCAGGTCATTCCCCAGCGGAAGGCGCTGGTAGCAATGCGCACCGACTCTTCCTTCTCCGGCATGGCCAGAGTGGCATGATGCCCCACTGGAGCCCGTCCGGAAAACCCTTGGAGGGTATGCCGGGTGTACACCGCGTTTTCACCGTCCACCAACGACAACTCCTTCGTCACCCGCCCCGCGCGAACACGGGTCTCGATGTCCAGCGTCAAGGTCGTGACCGTTCCGGTGCGGCGCGTTCCCAAAACCTTCCATGGTTCGCCCACGATTTCACCATGGGGCGGGTGTTTCTCGCCGACGACGGGTTCTGAATTACCTCCGAAGGGTAGGCAGAAGAAATCACCACGCAGGGTCACGAGCACAGGCGCAGGCATCGCCGAAGGCTTTTCGTCCTGCCACGGTGTGATGTGATAGGGGCGCACCGGATGATCGCTGTCTCGGAAGAAGGTGACCGGAGCCATGTGACCCCCACGGCGGGTGATCGCCACCTCGACCTGCTTGGTGGCCACAACCCAACTGGGTTGAGAGTGAATGGTACGCGTCACCGTGCCCGAGGCGGCCAGCGCAGCCATAGGGGCCGAGATCAGAAGCAAGGTGAGTGGGGACACAATTATAAGTCTCATAGGATCGGAATCGGGGCTCGAGATGACAGGCAACAGCAGGACACTGGGGAGAACTTGAGAGGGTGATGCCTCTCACGACGTGGGTTCGTCAACGACGGCGGTGTGATTTTTGAAAAATTCTCGGCCAGGGAATTTTGATGCTGATCGGTCCGGTGTCCAAATTTCCATCTCACGAGCCCACTGCGGGGGTTGCTTCCGATCCATTGGCTCTCCAATGTTTGGAAGTTCCCCGAACATTATGTTTTACCGCACTCACATCCTCGCGGCTGTCGTCGCCGCCCTGACGTTCTCTTCTGCCGCCCTGGCCGAGGTGAGCCTCCCCGCAGGCTTCGGCATCGAAACCGTCGCCGGTCCGGAGGTGGTCAGCGAACCGATGGAAATGGCCTTTGCCCCGGACGGAGCGGCCTGGGTGACCGGTCGCACGGGCCAACTCTGGCGCATCGACACCAGCACGCGCGCCGCACACTCGGTCGGCTCGGTGGCAACAGAGGTGAGCGGTGACCGTGGCTTGCACGGCATCGCGTTCCATCCGGATTTTCCGCGCACTCCGCATGTGTTTCTGGCCTACCACCTCACCAATGCCCCGAAGGACAAATACGTGGCTCGGGTTTCGCGTTGGACTGTGACCGGCAGCGGGGCCGCGTCGCGGATTGACCCGGCCAGCGAGAAGTCGCTGGTGGAATGGGAAGGCGATCAAGCCGGTCAGCACGTGGGCGGCGCATTGCTGGCCCATCCGAAAGAGCGGGTGCTTTACGTGACCACCGGCGAGAACAACCAAAACGCCAATCTCCGCAAGTACTGCGACGACCCGAACAACAAGGCCCAATCGCTGGGCGACCCGCGCGGGAAAGTCCTCCGCATCGGTTTTGATGGCTCGGTGCCCAAGGACAACCCGCACGTGCATACCGCCGGTGCTGACCCGCGCGTCTTTACCTGCGGACACCGTCAACCGTGGTCTCTGACTTACGACGCACCCACCGGCCTCGTTTTGGAGGCCGAGAACGGCGGCGACCTGACCGATGACTTCGATGAAGTGAACAGCATCGTTCCGGGAGCCAACTTCGGCTGGCCGAAGGTCTTTGGACCCGGCTTACAAACCCTCACCCGCACCAACCACGTGGACGGCTTCACTGACCCTTGGTTCCATTACCCGCGGAACACCGGAGCCTCCTGCGTTGGGGCGTTGATTTACCGGGCCAGCGCCTCGGGCAAGGGCTTCCCTGAGAAGTACCGCGGAGCGCTCTTCTATGCCGATTTCAGCCGCAAATCGATACGCACGGCCTCAGTGAATCCCAAGACCGGAAAGACCGGTCCGGGCGAGGCCTTCTTGCAAGGCCTGCCGGCGGGCCCCTTGGCAATGCAACTCGGCACGGACGGCGCTGTTTACTTTATCACTCATGGTGGCGGGACCAAGAGTTCCACCAACGACAGCGTGGCGCGGATCGTCTGGAAGCAGCCTTAAAGGGTCTAGGCTCTCAGCTCCCTTTCAGCCGCCAAGGCCGGGGAGCCACTCTCACTGAGCGACGTCGCCCGAAGAATTAGAACCAACAACGGCAACCTCTTTTCCAGGAGTGACCGGGATGCTGAGCCGGATGCTCATGCCCCGAGGTTGACGCCGCACAATGCTCAAGGACCCCTTAGAGCGACGGGCAAATGCGCTCATGTTCTGAAGACCAAATCCTTTGGAATGATTGTCGGGGTCGAACCCCATCCCATCATCTTCCACGGTCACCCAGACCGTGGAAAGCGCAGCGTCAGCCTCCAAATGGATCCGCACCTTCTGGGCTCCACCATGGCGAATGGCGTTGCCTATCAGTTCCTCAGTAAAACGGCACAATCTGAAGAGCACCTCGGATGAAAGGATTGGAGAACCAGCAATGGAGTCGTCGACCTGGCAACGCACTCGAGATTGTGTCTCGAAGTGCCGACTAATCCCCTGCAGTTGGGCCACGAGGTCAGGAATGGTTTTGAGTCGGCTGGCCCCATCGGCCAAAAATCGACGAAGCTCTCGCCGCAGGTAATCAATTTGCTTGAGGATCGTGTCCCGCACCAATTTCTGTCCCTCGGCATCCTGCGCCCCTTTGGTCGCCACCTGGATCCCCAGGAGTGTCAGGTTCTGGATAATATGATCGTGCAACTCTTGCTGAACCATATTGCGGTAAAGATCGAGGCTAGAAATCGTCTGCTGAGCTTCGGCTAACCGATGAATTTGCTCACGGCCATCCGAATAGAGCATCCAGAGCAGGACGAGCAGGGCGCTGACTAAACACAGTCCAAGGAATAGCAATGGAAGAACCCTCAAGAGGGCGTAAACCGTGCTGTTTTTGAAGAATTCCGGTGTTGTTTCGGCGTTGCACCGGATCTGGGTTTCAGGGGCGATATTGAATGAGAGCAAGGCACTGCGGGTCACCTTGAATCGTGACCCATTCTCATTAGCCTCATCAGCCGTTGGGACCGAATCTTCCACTCGGGAGAGGTAAGACAATAAGCCTGCTGGCGTGTCTTTGAGTGGCTGATTCCCAAACAAACGCGCCTTCATCAATGGAAATGTGGTTCCTCGCTACTTTCAGTGTGTCAGTAGCACGGTAGGGTAAGTTTCCCGGCAACGAAGTAGAGCATGCTGGTCATGTACTCGACTGACCGATACCCGCGGGCCTTGCGCGTCACAGCCGAGAACAGGCTGTTGAGTCCCTCCATGAAAGCCGTCGTCAGACCTTGAGTCCAATGGGCCAGAATACCCTCCAAGTGCCCTTCGATCATCCGAGCGGCACGGGCCATCGGTTCGAGCAACTCCCCGGTTCGTT
>JAPLUH010000473.1 GCA_026397675.1 Verrucomicrobiota bacterium | reverse complement strand
CGACGTGCTGTCCATGCCGCCGATCCTGCTCGAGAAGTACCTCAACGCAGCGGAGGCGGTTTTGGATCGATCGATTGTCACCGGCCCCCTGACCCCGAAGGCTCGACGGTTTGCTCCGGCGCAAATCCAGGGACACGTTGGCGGTGGCGCCTTGGCGACGCTTTCCGCCCAAGGTGAAATGTTCGTTCAGTACGAAGCTCCGGTGCCGGGGGACTACGTGTTCAAGGTTCAAGCCTACGGTGATCAGGCGGGGGATGAAAAGGTGCAGATGGCCTTGCGAGCCGACGGGAGTGATCTCGAGACCATCGAGGTCCGCCGAGGTCGTGGAAACCCCAAGTTGCATGAGCATCGGATGGTTTTGAAACCCGGGAATCACCGTCTATCGGTCGCCTTCCTGAATGACTTTTATCGTCAGACTGAGCTGTTGAAGACCAATGCTCAGGGCAAGACCTACACTGAAAAGAAAACTGAAGATCGCAACCTGCAGGTGGAATTCATCGAAGTGACAGGGCCCTTCTCAGAGGCCGTGCCGCCGTTGCATGCCTTGCACCGTAAGGTTTTCTTCAAGGCCCCGGGACCTCAGACGACCAATCAGGTGGCTCGAGAGATTCTTCAACGAGTCACGGATCGGGCCTACCGGCGATCGGCGACACCGGCTGAGTTGGACGGATTAATGCGCCTTTTTGGTCAGGCTCGTGAGTCGGGCGATGGTTTCGAGGCAGCCGTGAAGCAGGCACTGATGGCCGTCTTGATTTCGCCGCATTTTCTCTTTCGCGGGGAGATTCAAAGCAATCCCGATAACCCCCATGAATCTCACCGGGTTTCCGAGTATGCCCTGGCCTCGCGGTTGTCTTATTTTCTCTGGAGCACCATGCCCGATGACGAGTTGTTCCGTTTGGCGGGCCAGGGTCGGTTGCGTCGCAATTTGGCGGGGCAGGTGAAACGAATGCTCGCCGATCCCAAGTCACGGGCCTTGGTCGACAACTTCGCCGGACAATGGATGCAGTTGCGGACCCTCGACATCGTCTCTCCGGACGAAAAACTCTTTCCTGGATTCGATGCCCCTCTGCGAGCGGCTCTCCGCCGGGAGACCGAGTCGCTCTTTGAGCATGTGCTGCGGAAGGATCGCCCTATTACGGAGTTTCTCACCGCCGACTACACCTTCGTCAACGAACCGCTGGCTCGGCATTATGGTATTTCCGGAGTTCACGGCCCCGACTTTGTTCGCGTTTCTTTAAAGGGGACCGGTCGAAGTGGTGTGCTAACCCACGCCAGCATTCTAACTCTTACCTCAAACCCTAACCGAACCTCGCCGGTCAAGCGCGGCAAATGGATCCTAGATAACATTCTCGCATCGCCGCCCCCGCCGCCGCCCCCGGGGGTCCCTGCGCTCGAATCCAAGGAGACCCATGGCACCTTGAGGCAGCGGATGGATGCGCATCGCGACAATGCCATGTGTGCGTCCTGTCACGCCAAGATGGACCCTCTGGGGTTCGCCTTTGAGCACTTTGACGCCGTCGGTCGGTTCCGGGAAAAAGACGGCGATGAGGTGGTCGACACTCGAGGTGAACTGGTTTCCGGTGAACGATTCGCTGATCATGTCGAGCTGAGCCGTGTGTTGTCAGACTCCCGGCAGGCAGACTTCGTTCGCTGTGTCAGCGAGAAGATGCTGACCTATGCGTTGGGACGGGGCCTGGAGTATTACGATCGTCCTGCGCTGGTGGCCATGGATACCCAACTCAGGAAGAAGAACCTGCGGTTTTCGGTCCTAATCCAAGCGGTGGTGGAAAGTGTTCCTTTCCAATACCGACGGGGTGATGGTGATCCGCTGTTAGTCGAGAACCCCTGACTGCAGCCTTGGGATGAAGAGCCTTGCTTTCCCAGGGAGCCGTTGGCCGTGACACAAAGCGTGTGGGGGCCTAATTATCTCTCAATATTTGGAAGATCGGCATTGGGAATGCTTAGCCGACAGGCACACCACGATTACTTTCGAGTGGATCAGATTTTTTAAAACACTCTGAAGTGACAATTGCGTAATAAACGGGCAACAATTTGAAAGCGCGCCGCGTGGCGTGAATTGAAAATTACGAGGCGATGGCTCAGGACAACATGCAGTTGCAGCGGTGGGAATTGAAGTACCATATTCCCGAGGAAGTTGCGCTGGCTCTTCGTGAGTTCGTCTCTTCCTATTTAGAGATCGACGAGTACGGAGCCCATCGGCCCAACCTGTCCTACTCGATCCACAATCTTTACCTCGATTCTGAGGACCTTCGGATTTACTGGGGCACGATTAACGGCAACAAGAATCGATTCAAACTCCGTTTGAGGTTCTACGCCGATAACCCCGATCCTCAGGCACCCGTCTTCTTCGAAATTAAACGCCGGATGAATGAGGCCATCCTCAAACAGCGCTGTGGCGTTCAACGATCAGTGGTGGAGGCGATTTTGGGAGGGCAATTGCCCGAGGTGTCGGGGTTGGTGAGTCAAGATGCTCGTCAATTGGGAGCAATTCAACGGTTCATTGAGTTGTCCTGTGAACTGAGGGCCTACCCGGTCGCTCATGTCGCCTACGATCGGGAAGCTTGGATTAGCCCCCATGACAATTCAGTCCGCGTGACATTTGATCGGAATGTACTCATCTCCCCAGAGTTCAGCGCTCGTTT
>JAPLUH010000253.1 GCA_026397675.1 Verrucomicrobiota bacterium | reverse complement strand
GGGACAGCATCGTGGCCTGGTTGCAGTCCGGGTGGGCAGATCCCCGCCGCGTCCGTTCCCTCATCCCAGACTGGCTCCTACTTCAAGCAAACGCTTCCTTCGGAAACATTATACCGGTCAATTAGGTTAGTTGGTATCAGCCGTTCAAAACCCAAACGCCCATGAGGTTCCATACCCATCACGGCCATCACGGTCGGCATCGCCACTCTGGCTTCACCCTCATCGAACTCCTCGTTGTCATCGCCATTATCGCGATTCTGGCGGGGATGCTACTTCCAGCTTTGGCACGCGCCAAACAGAAGGGACAAGGCATCTACTGCATGAATAACCACCGCCAACTCACGTTGGCCTGGCGGATGTACGCAGAGGACAATCAGGACTTCATTGTCTACGCCAGCCACAATGCCCAGGCCAACGACCCCAACAACAATTACGCCTGGACCCGCACCGAAATGGATTTTTCGGCGGACCGCAAAAACTGGGACCCCACCGCCGATATCACCCTACGCCCCCTTTGGAAGTACAACCAAAGCGCCAGCGTCTATAAATGCCCCTCAGACCGTTCGTTCGTCACTGTCAACGGCGAGCGAAAGCCTCGAGTTCGGTCGATGTCGATGAACTTCTTCCTCGGCGGTTTTGCCGGAAAGACCACCACAGAGAATCAGAATTATAGCCTTTTCCTGCGTTTCGGGGAGATCGCTGGAGGACGAGGGACACCGGGCCCTTCAATGACCTGGGTTTTTCTCGATCAACGCGAGGACACCATCAACTGGGGTAATTTCATGACCCGCATGACTGGCTACCAACCTCGGAACCCAGCCCTGTACGGCTTCACCATGGACCTGCCGGGCTACTACCATAGCAAGGCCTGCGGCTTTTCCTTCGCCGATGGCCACTCCGAGATCAAGCGATGGATAGATGGGCGGTCCATGCCGCCTCTGAAGGTCCAGGCTGCCGCTGCAGCCGCAGACATCCCCACCCCACGCAACCCGGATGTGGAGTGGTTGCAGGAACGAACCACCCGCCCGATCAATCAATAATTTTTCCCTACAGCCCGCCCCCTACCCCAACTCAACCATGAACACCCGACCCACCCTCCACCGACTGGGGTCGCTGCTGTCGAGCCTGCTTCTGTTGGCCTTGACAGTGCGCACCCCTCTGCTCGCCGACTACGCTTCCACAGTTCAAGCGTTAGGGCCCGTCGGGTATTGGCGCCTCAATGAAACCAATAACTCTCCCGGTCTCAAGCGGTTGGCCAACCTCGGAGAGTTGGGCTCTACTGCTGATGGCTACGCAGTGCTCACCGCCGCCACAGGGCTTCCCGGACGAGTGGGCAGTTGCGTCCGATTGTACAACCCAACCAACTCTCTCGGTTGGTGCGGATCCAAGGTGGATATCAACTACCACCCGACGCTCAACAAATCAGGCTCCTTCAGCGTAGAGTTCTGGGTCAAACCCAACACCTTGGGAGCCGACGCGACCGGATTCTGCCCCCTGTCGTCGATGATGAATGATTTCGGCGCGTCCAGCCGCAGCGGATACCTCTTCTACATTAACAACACCGGCCGTGTGGAATTCCGTCTGGGCAATGCCAGCGGATATGTCGGCACGGTGAACAACGCCAACCTACCTCAATACAACGTCAAGGCGGGCGCTTGGAGCCACGTGGTGGGCGTCTTCGACGGAAGCAACACCCGGCTGATGATCAATGGCGTGAATGTCACCAACGTCACCCTGTCACCCGCCAATATCGCTTCACTGCGGCAAAACACCCAAATGCCCTTGCGCATCGGTGGCACCCCCTTCAACGGCACTCTCGGCGATACCCCGATGCCCTCGGCCTTGGTTTATAGCGGCAACCGCGGCTTTGATGGATGGATTGACGAGGTCGCCTTCTATCCCTACGCCCTGTCCACGGCGCAATGCGATACCCACTTCAAGGGCATCCTCGGTGGCGTCTCCGGCTACTCCACTCTGGTCTTGGCCGATTCCCCGGCGGGTTACTGGCCCTTCAACGAGCCAGCCTATCCAACTCCTGCCCCGGAGACCCTCCCGATCGCCGTCAATTCCGGATCCTCCGGCACGACCGCGGACGCTGTGAACCGATGGGGCACTCTCGCAGGACAACCCGGAACACCCTTTGGCGGCATGGGCAGCGGCAACCGAGCGGTATTCCTGGATGGAAACAATGGGTCCATCGCTGCGGGCGCGGACACCACCCTGAGCAACCTTATCGGGCAAGTCACCCTGATGGCTTGGATCAAACCCACCGTCCGCGGCGGCATCCGCACCATTCTCTCCAAGGGCTGGGATGAAAATTACGCCGAAACCTTCCTTCGCATCACCCGCGGCTATGAGAACAGCGGTTATGGCACGACCAACCGCTATGAAATCGGCACTTCGGACGGAAAGACGTACTACGACACCGCCGAGGCCACCATGCCCGAAACCGACCTGAACAATTGGGTATTCCTCGCTGGCACTTACGATGGAACGGCCTGGAACCTCTATCGCAACGGCCAACTCATCGCTTCCGCCCCGTCCGTGAACGGAGCCTCAGTGACCGCCAATATCTCTCGATGGACCATCGGTTCTCGCTTCGGTCCTCCGTCTCCCACCCATGCCTTCAACGATGCTGCCAATTACACCAATGAGGTATGGCAGGCGGCGGGACAGTTCTTCGGCGGATCCATCGACGAACCCGCCATTTTCGACAAGGCCCTCAGCGCATCCGAGATTGCCAGCGTCTACAACTCGGCGCTGGTGACCCCGATCATCTACAAACCCCTCTCCAGCCCCGGTGATTACCCCAGTGTCCGTTGGCCGGATCTCTACGATGGTGACACGGCCACCTTGTCAGTCTTGGCCGAAGGAGCACCGCCCCTGACCTACCAGTGGTACAGCAACTCGGTCGCGCTGAACGCCAAGGCCTCGCAACTAACCCTACAACCGCTGAATGCCTCCAAACCGGTGTATTCCGTGGTCGTGTCCAACCCCTACGGATCCGCCACCAGTACGGTCGCGTTGAACATCATCGTGGGGCCTCCGACAATCCTCGAGCCTCCGGTCGACCTGCAGCGTTTCTCCGGCTCCCCCTTCCAGTTCTCAGTCTCCAGCGGAGGCAGTCTGCCGCAGACCTTTCAGTGGCAACTCAACGGAACGGACATCCCAGGAGCCACCAGCACCACTATCACAGGGACCGCATCGGTGGCCTCGGCCGGAACCTACACCTGCCGCATCGCCAACAGTGCTGGAAGTGTTATCGCCCAAGCGCAACTGACGACGACCCCCACTGCCACCGGCTTTGCCGCCGCCGCACTCACGGGCAAACCGCTCGCCTACTGGCGTCTGGGCGAACCCTCGGGCACCACAGCCTACGACAGTATCGGCCGACTCAATGGCACCTACTTCAACACCACACTCAAACAGCCGGGCTATTCGATGGTCGACACCAACACAGCAGCCCTCTTCGGCGGGACCAACAGCTATGTGGGTTTGATCAGCGGCCTTCCTGGTAGCGGAATCAACTTCGAAGGCACTAACACCAGCTTCACCATCGAACTCTGGGCCAAGGGCGGCGAAGGCCAACCCGATGAGTCCACCCTGATTGCCAAAGGAACAGGAGCCGATGGCACCACGGGCAACGAGCAGTTTTCGATCGATATCGCCTCAGGAAAATACCGGTTCTTCACACGAGGCAACAACACCACCCTGTATTCAGCGGATGCCACCGTGGGCCCCAATGATAGTTGGCAACACATCGTCGCAGTGTACGACCAGTCCAACCCGGGCTCTCCAGAAGTTCGTCTCTATATTAATGGCGAACTGTCCGACAGCTCCCCAGGAAGACCACAGGGACTCCGCTCATCGTCCTCGCCGGTTAGCATCGGTTCCAAGCGCTTGGGCAATTCGCCGGGGTATGACGGCAGCTTCGATGGAATCATCGACGAGGTCGTGATCTACAACACCGTCCTTTCTGACACCGAGATCTCCACCCATTTTGCAGCGGCCTATGGTTCCACGCTGCTGCCCTCCTTCACCACGCAGCCCAAGGCAGTGACCAACTACGTGGGGCTTTCAGCCACCTTCAGCGCCGCGGCGGTTGGCTCATTGCCTCTGATTTATCAATGGCAGAAAAACGGCGTGGATATCATTGGAGCCAACGGATCGACCTTCACCACGCCAACCCTGACGACCGGATCGGCGGGCCTCTACCGGTGCCTGATTTCCAACAGTGTCGGATCCACCAATAGCACCGCCGTGGCTCTCACTGTGCTACCGACACCCACCAGCACCGTAACCATCCCCGGTCTGGTCCTGCACCACACCTTCGACAACACACTCATCGACGCCACCGGTCGGGGCAACAACGGCACTGCTATCGCCCGTGACCACACCTCGGCCAGCAATGTCGTCGGCGCCACCTACACTAGCGGAAAGCTCGGCCGAGCCCTGGCCTACGCCTCCGATTTTGGCACCCCAACCGAACCCGGTGCAACCACCGTGACCAACACCTCCTATGTCACACTCGGTGTCCGGCCCGATTTGCAATTCTCCAACTCGGTGAGCTTCTCGGTCGCCTTTTGGATCAAGCTGCCCGCCAACTTTATTGGTGGCGACCTCCCCTTCTTCACCACCACCTCGGGTTCGCTGGGTGGGGCGGGCTGGGTTTTTGCTCCAGCCTACGGATATGGCATTGGCAGTGGCGCGTCCCCAACGGAAGCACCTGTCAACTACGGTAGCTGGGCCGTTTCCTTGTACGGCAACTCGGGAACAGGAGCCCGCTTCTATGGAGAGGTCGGAAGCATTAACGACGGAGAGTGGCATCACCTCGTCTACGTCTTGGATCGAAAGTCCCAGGTTTCCATTTATCAGGACGGTATTCTGGCGCGGGCCTACAAAATCTCAGGCACCTCGACTGCAGCCGCCACAGACATTGACACCGGTTTGCCCGCAACCATTGGCCAAGACCCAACAGGGCTCTATCAAGAAACCGGGGCCGGAGAGATGGATGATCTTGGAGTGTGGCGCCGCGCGCTGACTCCTCTTGAAGCGGCCAGCATCTACACCGCTGGAGCCAACGGGCAGAGCTTCGCAGACCTGGCGCCTGTGGGAAGCGCCAACCTCCGCATCACCACGTCCGGATCGACCGTTCAGATCCTTTGGGACCAAGGAACACTTCAGCAGGCAAACGCCATCACCGGCCCCTGGGTGGATGTCGGTGCACCGGTCACCTCCCCGCATACACCGACCCCAATAGAGACTCAATTTTACCGAATGAAGCCCTAGAGTTCAAATCACGACAGGACTCCGTCGCAACAGGCGGCCTCGAAAGGGGTCGCCTTTTTTGTGTCCCGCGGCCAGGCAGGCTTAAATTGAATGGGTGAAGGACGGCAGGACAAGAAAGTGGTTCCGGGCCGGACACACCAAGGAGGCGAGGGTGAAGAACCCTGCTGAAACAAGTGCACCCGACCCGGAACGGGCGAACGAGATGTTGGTTCTCCGTTGTCCGCCCAGCCGCCGGCAAGCCGGCAACTCTTGGTTTTTAGGCCTCCAACCCGGCTGCCGCAACGGCCAAATCAAAGCCCTCCCAAAGACAGTCACCAGCTACCTGCGAATGCTCTCGAAACGAACACTCAACCGGGAGCTCGGGCGACCCATGACAACGCGTTTGCACCCAACGCCCGCTGTGCAATCTGCCTGCAAGGCCTGTTCGCCCCGAGCAACCCTCAAATCCTCATTAGGTTGAAAGGTTCAACCGAATCCGGACGAATCACAGTGTGTCGCTCCGTTCAGGTCTCATTGAACCCAGTCTCATGCTCGCACAAATCCGATCTGCCTCCATACAAGGTATCGACGCCTTCCCCGTTGAAGTCGAAGTCGACTCAGGTCCCGGCCCGCAGCAAATCGTCCTAGTCGGCCTACCCGATGCGGCGGTGCGCGAATCTCGTGATCGGGTTGGAACGGCCATCGTTAACAGCGGCTTCCGATTTCCACCGGGCCGGACCACCATTAATTTGGCCCCGGCCGACGTCCGCAAGGAGGGACCCAGTTTCGATCTCCCGATCGCCTTAGGAATCCTCGCCGCCAGCAAGCAACTCACACCGGGGGATCTGACGGCCTTCGCCATGGTGGGTGAACTAGCCCTGACCGGAGCCGTCCGCGCAGTCAAAGGGGCACTCGCGCTCGCGCTCCGGGCCCGAGCGGAGGGATGCCGAGGCATCCTGCTGCCCGCAGAGAACGCTCCCGAGGCCGGCGTGGTGGACCGACTAGAGGTAATCCCCATTCGAAGTCTTCAGGAGGCCGCTCAGTTTCTGGGGGGCGAAATTTCCATCCAACCGCTGCGAGTGGACACCGAGGCGCTCTTCCGAGGAGGCAACGGTGATTCCATGGACATGGCCGAGGTCCGTGGGCAGGAATCGGTGAAACGGGCCCTCGAGGTGGCCGCCGCGGGCGGACATAACATCCTGCTTATTGGCCCACCTGGCAGCGGCAAGTCCATGCTTGCTCAACGTTTGGCCACCATCTTGCCGCCACTGACACTCGCCGAGGCGCTGGAGACCACCCAAATCCACAGCGTGGTGGGCCAATTGGCTCCAGGTCAGGCGTTACTGACCCGCCGCCCTTTCCGATCCCCTCACCACACCGCCAGCAATGCTGGCTTGCTCGGCGGCAACACGCATCCTACCCCGGGCGAGGTTTCCTTGGCTCACCATGGCGTTCTCTTCCTCGACGAGTTGCCTGAATTCAAGCGATCCGTGCTGGAGACGCTCCGCCAACCCCTCGAAGAAGGCAAGGTGACCATCAGTCGAGCCGCTGGAACCATGACTTTCCCTGCACAATTCATGCTCGTGGCAGCAATGAATCCCACGCCGGACGGCAAGATGCCGGCCGAATCACGCTCCGGTCCCCGGGAGATCCAGTCTTATCTGGGCCGCATATCCGGCCCCTTACTCGACCGGATCGACTTGCACGTCGAGGTTCCTGCGGTCCGATTCACCGACTTAGACCGCGCACGCTCGGGGGAATCCAGCCAAGAAATCCGACAGCGGGTCGAAGCGGCCCGGGAACGCCAGCGACATCGGTTGGTCGGCAGACCCATTTCCTGCAATGCCCGATTGGGCCCCCGCGAACTCCAGCAATTCATCCAACTCGATTCCCCGACCCTCTCCCTCCTCAAGCACGCATTGACGGATCTGAACCTCTCTGCACGCGCCTACCACCGAGTCCTTAAGGTAGATCGAACCATCGCCGATCTGGCCGAGTCTGAAAGCGTGAAGCTCGATCATGTTTCCGAAGCCATCCAATACCGATCCCTAGATCGGCAGATCTGGGGGTAATCCTCTCCCCGGGTCGCAGACATCGTTCGGCTTCCCGTTTGAATCCAGAGCCACAGACTGCTTTGATCCACATCCCAATCCATGAAACGACTCTTTCTCCCTCTCGCACTGGCCGCCGCCATGCTTTCGGCCCGCGCAGGCAATCTGGCTGACCAACTGGCGATCCAGACCTGGACCCTCCGCAACCTGAACTTCCAGCAAACCATCGACTTCGCGGTGAAGCATGGCATTAAGGAGCTTCAGGTTATTGGGAACCACATCGATCCCAACGCCTCGAAGGAGGAGTGGGCCCAGAAGAAGGCGGCCCTCGATGCGGCCGGCCTCCGCGCTTACACCTTTGGAGTGGCTGGCACTTCGACGGACAAGGAAAAGAACCGTCGCCTCTTCGAATTCGCCAAGTTCATGGGCATTCGCCTCATCATCGTTGAACCCGGTGACTTTCGTATTTGGGACAACCTGGAAGAACTCGCCAAGGAGTATGACATTCGGGTTGCGGTCCACAACCACGGCATCAAGAGCCTTTATGGTAACCCTGCGGTGGTGAAGCAGATCATCCAACACCGGGACTCCCGCATTGGCGTCTGCATGGACGTCGGTTGGATCACCAGCGCCGGCTTTGACGCGGCGAAGGTGTATCGGGAATACAATGGCCGGGTCTTTGATCTCCACCTGAAAGACAAGCGAGTCGAGAAGACCCAGGGCGACGACGTGGCCTTCGACACCCATATCGGCGAGGGGCAGTCCAACTACAAGGGGCTCTTTGCTGAACTGCACCAGAGTGGCTACAGCGGTCGCTTGGCCATCGAGACTGACAGCGGCGATTTCGCCAAGAACCCCAACGACTTCGTGGCCAAGGCCAAAGCCTTTGTCGAAGCCCAGGGCAAGGCTCCGGTCAAATAGCGCTCCATCGCATCCGCCCGTTCCCAAATTGTTGGGCCTCAACCGGCTCTGCAACCGAATCTAGGGAGGGTTTGCGAACCTCATGTCTGACCAACCCACCGATCCCGGCCAGGATCCCGACACCCTGTTGATGCTCCGCGTCAAACAGGGTGATCGGGACTCCTTCACCGAGTTGGTGGAGCGCTGGAAGCATCCCGTCATCGGCTTCATCTACCGAACCCTGCCCGACCCGGACGAAGCCGAAGATTTGGCGCAGGCCACCTTTGTCCAACTCTGGAAGACCGCCGCCCGCTACCAACCGACGGCGCGCTTCTCCACCTTCCTCTTCACTATTGCGCGCAATCTCTGCCTCAACGAGATCCGCAGGCGCGTCCGGCATCCGGCTGACTCGCTAGACGAACCGCGACCCGAAGACGAAGACCACCCCCTGCGACAAATCGAAGACCGCCGGCAACCCGGGGCCGATTTCGAGGCAACCCGCAGCGAATTGTTTAAACTCGTAGATGAGGCGTTGGCCGCGCTGCCCGAGAAACAACGAACGGCGCTAATACTTTGTCGCGACGGCGAATTGAGCTACGAGGAGATTGCCACCGTCCTAGGAACCTCCCTGCAGGCCACCAAGTCGCTCATCCATCGTGCACGGGAAACCCTCAAGGGCCGCCTCAAGCCCTATCTCGATTCGGGCGAGTGGCAACGCAATCCGGCGGCAGAGCCCCCTAGGTCCCCAAAACCAGGCTCTGCGGAAGGTTAAGCCCGGCGGTAGTCCCGCCTCACGGTGGTTTTCAACCCGGTGAAACCTCCGGTCTTGATGCCATCCAGAAGTTCTTCCCGCGTGACTTCGCTCCCACCCTTGCGAAGCTCCGGTCAGCGTCTGACATGAAGAAACCGCGTCCGTCCCCCTCTACCGTCGTCTCCCGTTCTGGCCGCTTCACCGATGGCCCAAGCCAGGAAGTTGCTCAATTCTCCCAATCCGTCTCCTTCGACTGGCGACTGTGGTCCCACGACCTCGTTGGCTCGATGGCTCACGCGACCATGCTGGAGAAGATCGGCATCCTCTCTTCCAAGGAGTGCAAAGACATCATCGCAGGACTCAAGACCATTGGCATGGAGATCGAAGCGGGGCGATTCCAGTGGAAAATGGAACTGGAGGACGTCCACATGAACATCGAGGCGGCGCTGACGGCACGCGTGCCGGCCGCCGCCAAGCTGCACACCGCACGATCCCGGAATGATCAGGTGGCCCTGGATGTCCGCCTGTGGCTGCGAGACGAGATTGAAGCGCTCTTGGGCGAATTGCGCACGCTCCAACGCTC
>JAPLUH010000256.1 GCA_026397675.1 Verrucomicrobiota bacterium | reverse complement strand
TGGACAACAACGGTTCGGTGGATGCCCGCGTGGTCAACACCACCGCCGGCAACCTCAACGGGAACGACATCACCGATGACTCGCTCTCGAACGACTTCCTCGTTTCCGCAGTCATGACCACCGGAGGCACCAACTGGATCGAAGGCGGCACCCTCAACGTCCTGGATCCCCGATCTCGAGACACCGCACTCTTTCACAACGGCGTTCTCGTCCATTCCATCCCTGCCTCCGCGTTGGGCTTGGGCGGGCGCAAAACCTCCTTCCGGTACCGGGTGAACACAGCCACTGAGGGGGCCAACGAAACCACCGGTTGGGCCACCTTCGACCTCGCCGCGCCCCTGGTTGCCACCGAAGCCCCCGGACTCAACGGCTCACCCTGGTTTCAGGAAGGTCAACGGTTACGCCTTCGCGTGGCCCGCAGCACCTCGGTGATGCAGGCGCTGTTGTTGCATTTGCACAACGCCGTGGGCTCACAAGTTGAGGTGATTCGCCTCAATCCTGCGACCGAAGACCAGGACGGCAACGGCCTCGTCGACGCCCAGGAACTCGAGTATTTCCCCACCTTGGGCAATAATGCGGACTCCGATCCAGACGGAGACGGCCTCTCCACCCGGGACGAACTCCAGCAGGGATCCAACCCCGCAGACGGAGCCTCGCCCTTGAGAATACTCGGATTCTCGGCCGCGGTGGGCGTCCATGGACAACTGGGCGCCGAATTGCACTGGCTAGGCCAGACCGGTCGCCGCTATTCGGTCCTCCGGGCTGATCGCTTAGAAGGGCCCTTTACGCCCATTGCCACCGGTTTGGGAGGGTCCTCCGGATCCCAGGCCTTCCAAGATCCGCTCCCTCCGGAAGGCGCGGCTTTCTACCGGATTCAGGCCGAGTAACGATCGACTCAGGATCCAAAATCACCGACTCCAGATTATTACGTGACCGGATGCCCTACGATGGTGTAGGCAATCGCCTTTCCGCTCGTTCCAGTCTTTCGGTGCGACGCGGAATCGACGCGTACGATGAAACACCTGTTGAGCCTCGAGGCACTGTCCGGCACTGAAATGCGGGATATCCTGAACCGTGTTCCCGCGTTCAAGAACCGCCGGGGTCAGCATGACCGACCGCTGGCCGGCCAGACCTGGGCGCTCATCTTCAGCAAGAGTTCTACCCGGACCCGTGTGAGTTTTGAAGTGGGTCTCAGGGAACTGGGCGCCGAGGTTCTCTTCCTCAATGCCGGAGACATCCAACTCGGTCGCGGCGAACCCATTAAGGACACCGCCCGCGTCCTCGGTCGCATGATCCACGGCGCGGTGATTCGCACCTTCGCCCAGCAGGATGTCGAAGACTTCGCCCAATTCTCGGGCATCCCCACGGTCAACGCGCTGACCGATGCGGAACACCCCTGCCAGATTCTGACCGACCTCTTCACCTTCGAAGAGCTACGGGGCCAATCCATCCAAGGCAAGGTCGTCACCTTCGTGGGCGACGGGGCTTGCAACGTGCCTGCGAGCTGGATCTGGGCGGCGGCGCGACTGGGCTTCGAATTGCGCATCGCCGCTCCTAAGGCCTACCAACCCGATGCAGACCTCGTCCGCCGGGCGGGTGGATCCATCCACTGCACCGAAGACCTCGACGCAGCGGCCAGCGGCGCCGATGTGCTGTATACCGACGTCTGGGTATCCATGGGCAAGGAGGCGGAAGGCGCGCAACGCTTGAAGGATTTGGCGGGTTACCAAATCAACGACGCCCTAGTGCGCCGGGCCAACCCTGGGGCATTGGTGATGCACTGCCTGCCGGCGTATCGCGGCAAGGAGATCACCGAAGAAACCCTCGAAGCCCACGCTGACACCATTTTCCGGGAGGCCGAAAACCGCCTCCACACTCAGAAGGCCATCGTCGACTGGATGGTCGGCTGAGGAGGCTCACCAGCCCTCGGTCCTCTGATTGACTCCACGCGTCATGAAACTCCTGGTGGTCAGCGATCCCCACTGGGCTGGCCCAGCCGAGCAGGCTCGCCGCGGATACGAGGCGCGCGCGATGCCCCATCGAATGCAGCGCATTCTGGCCGCCGCCTGGCGCACGGGTTTCTGGCTGGCCGATCCACTCGCGCACAACGACAAGTTGGACCGCATTCTCGCCCTTAATCCCAATCCAGATCTGGTCATCGCCAACGGGGACTATTCGGTGGATTCAGCCTTCGTGGGCATCTCTGACGAGGCCGCCTGCGACAGCGCCCACCGATGCTTGAGCGCGTTGCGGGCTGCCTACGGAGACCGGTTGCTTCCGGTGATCGGCGATCACGAACTCGGCAAGCACAGCCTTTTTGGCGGCGTGGGAGGCCCTCGCTGGGAGAGTTGGTTGCGGCTGGAATCTCGGTTGTCGATTCCCGCCTGGTGGCAACGGGACGTCGGCCGTTATCGCCTCATCGCCGTCCCATCGACCCTGGTGGCGCTGCCCGCCTTCGAGTCAGAATTATTACCCGAGGAAGCGCCCGTCTGGAGGGCGGAACGACAACGAGTCCTCTGCGAAATCCAGGCCTCTCTCATTTCACTCGAAGCCGACCGCCGCATCCTTCTCTTTTGCCACGATCCTTCCGCCCTGCCGTTTCTGGCGGAGCTGCCGGAGGTCCGGGACCGCTTCCCACAATGGGAATCCACCATCATCGGACACCTGCATTCGCCGGCTATCGCCCGCCTAGCAGCAGTGCTGGCCGGCATGCCCATCCTCGGAGGGTTGGGGTCGTCTGTGAAACGCTACTCGACGGCACTCCATCGGGCCCGGGCCTGGAAAGAATTCCGGGTACGCCTCTGCCCGTCCCCCACCGGGGCTCAAGCACTCAAAGATGGTGGCTGGCTCACGGCCGAATGGGATCCGGAGAGCCCGGCTCCGATCCCGTGGCAACACCACCGGTTGCCCTGGTGAGTCTGAGAGGCAAACCCCGGAGGGATGCTGCTTATCGACGGCGCCCCAGACACCCTTCCCATCGGCACTCGACCCCGCTGACCGATTGCAACTAGGTTTGCTACATACCCCTCGATGCGTCGCTCTGCCCCCATTCTCATTGCGTGCCTACTGGCCCTGACCGGCCGTTTCTCCAATGACCGGCTCCGAGGGGCCGAAGGCGGACCCTCCCTGCGGACCCGCCCCTTCGCCATCACCGACGCCGACCGTGCGCACTGGGCTTTTCAACCCGTCCGAAGCGCGGTCGTGCCGAAGGGAACACATGCCATCGACCACCTGCTGCAAGTTCGCCGGCAGCAAGCAGGCCTTAAACCCAATCCGCCAGCCACACCGCGCGAGCAAGTTCGCCGCGCCTATCTGGACCTTTGGGGGCTGCCCCCCTCACCAGAAGCGGTGACCGAGTTTGAGCGTCACCCCACGGACGCCGCCTGGGTCACCCTCATCGATCGCCTGCTCGAGTCCCCGCATTATGGGGAGCGTTGGGGGCGACATTGGTTGGATTTGGTCCGCTATGCCGAGAGCAACGGGTACGAGCGCGACGGACCCAAGCCGCATGCCTGGCGTTACCGCGACTACGTCATCGATAGCTTCAGCAGCGACAAACCCTACGATCAATTCGTGCGGGAACAGCTCGCGGGCGACGAGTTGGCCGAAACCGCCCTCCGAAACGAATCGACCCTCAGTCCAGAAGGACGCGCCAGTCTCATCGCCACCGGCTTCTACCGACTGCACATCTGGGACGATGAGCCCGACAACACGGCCGCGGCAGAATTCGACGACCTTGATGACATACTGAGCACGACAAGTACGACCTTCCTCGGCCTGACCATCGGATGCGCCCGTTGCCACGACCACAAGTTCGACCCCATTTCCCAGGCCGATTACTACTCGCTGCTCGGCTTCCTGAGAAACATCGACGGCTACGGCCAACAGCACACGGGCGGTGGCGGCCGAGGCACCGGGAAAATCACCCGACCGCTGGCCACGGTCTCCGAATCCTCCCGTTGGCATTCCGAACGCGAAGCGCGCCTCAACGAGTTGCGACAGCGGGTCAGGCAGGCCAGTGGAACTGAGGTGAAAAAATCCGCCGAAGCGGGGCTGAAGCAGGCCGAGGCAGAAACACCACCCTTCGACTTCGCACTCGCCGTTGCCGAGAATGGACCCAAGCCTCGCCCGACCCACATCCTCCTGAGGGGAGATGTGCAAACACCCGGAGCCGAGGTGTCTCCGGCTTTTCCTGGGATTTTCAACCAAGCACCGCCACCGCCACCCGAGCGACTCCCGGACTCCCCCTCCACCGGACGACGCGGCCAACTGGCAGAGTGGATGAGCAATTCCCGAAACCCTCTCACGGCACGGGTCATCGCCAATCGGGTGTGGTATCACCATTTCGGCGCTGGTTTGGTCCCGACGCCCGATGATTTCGGAGTGACCGGTCTGCCACCCAGCCATCCAGAACTGCTCGACCATCTGGCTTCCGAACTCGTCCGTCAGGGGTGGCATCTCAAGGCGCTGCACCGACAAATTATGACCAGCCGAGCCTATCGAATGTCTTCTCAAGCCCAGTTCGCCCGAGCCCGGCACGGGGACGACGGCAACCGTCTGGTATGGCGGCAGAACTTGCGACGACTAGATGCCGAGGCCATCCGCGATTCCGTCCTCACCATCAGCGGCCGCCTGAACCCAACCCGCGGTGGCCCCAGCGTGTTTCCCACCCTGCCAGCGGAGGTACACACCACACAGGACTCGGCCGGCAAGGGCTGGCAAGACAGCCCACTGCCCGAGCAAGACCGACGGAGTATCTACTTGGTGGTGAAACGAGCACTCAAGGTCCCTCTGCTGGAATGCTTTGACGCGGCCAATGGCACCATTCCTACCGGACAACGCACCCGCACCACAGTGGCACCCCAGGCACTGACACTGCTCAACGATCCGTGGATCCAAATTCAGGCCAACGCCTTTGCTAATCGGGTCACTCGCGAGGTCGGCACCGACCGCGACCGACAAATCAAAAGAGCCTTCGCGCTGGCCTTGCAACGACTACCCACCCGAGCCGAAGCAAAGGCCGCACGGAATCTCCTGCAAGACCAGGCCGCTCTTATAAAACCAGATCCCAAAATTGATCAGCAAGGAGAGCCGCCAACGGCCGCTCACCAAAACCCGCAACAGACGGCACTGGTGAGCCTTTGCCGCGGCCTGCTCAATGTGAACGAGGTTCTAGGCACCGAATGAATCCAACAAATCCGTTTCAACCCCGACGCCAGTTCCTCTGGGAAATGGGTGCAGGCTTCGCCGGTCTAGCACTCACCTCCCTGCTAGAAGCCGATGGGTTTTTTGGCCACCCCGCGCGCACCACCGCGACCGATGCTGCTCCGCACCCACTGGAACCCAAACCACCGCACCGAACCACGCGCGCCAAGTCGGTCATCTTCCTCTTCATGTTCGGCGGCCCCTCACAAGTAGACCTCTTTGACTACAAGCCCGAGCTGCAACGCCGGGATGGGCAAACCATCGACAACGAGTTCCGACGCAACAGCAAGACCCGCGCGGTCCTTCAGGCCAGCCGTCGCACCTTCCGCCAACACGGTCAGTCTGGGCTGTGGTGTTCCGATGCCTTCCCGCATCTCTCGAAGCACATGGACAAGCTGGCTGTGGTGAAGTCGCTCTACAGTGATTCCTTCGCCCACGGCAGCGCAGTCCTGCAGATGAATACGGGCCGGATCTTGCAAGGACACCCCTCACTGGGTGCGTGGCTGAGCTACGGACTGGGGACGGTAAACCAAAACCTTCCCGGCTATGTCGTCATGCTCGACCCACGCGGCGGGCCGACAACGGGTGCCCCCAACTGGTCCAACGGTTACATGCCCGGAGTGCATCAGGGCACCGTGCTACGAACCTCGGGCGAACCCATTCTCAACCTGAAAGCGCCCGCCAATCTCGGGCGGGAACACCAGCGCCGAGAGATCGAATTTATTCAGGAACTCAACGCCCGGCACCAGCGACTCCATCCCGAAACCCCAGATCTGGCCGCGCGAATCGCCAGCTACGAACTGGCATTCCGACTCCAATCTTCCGCACCCGAAGCACTCGATTTGTCGCAAGAGAATACCCGCACACTGGAGGCCTACGGTATTCAAGAGCCCAAGCCCACCTGGCATCCGCTGGCCCAGGGTCCGGCCCCCTTCGGACGCCAGTGCCTGACCGCGCGGCGGCTCGTCGAGCGAGGTGTTCGCTTCGTGCAAATTTACTCCGGCGGCGGTGCGGCCGGAGGCCAGAACACCTGGGACGGCCACCACGGCATCGAGGAGAACTTGAAGCTGCATTGCCCGGAGGTCGATCAGCCTATCGCCGCACTGCTGGCCGATTTGGAGCAGCGGGGACTACTCGAGGAAACCCTTGTTGTCTGGGGCGGCGAGTTCGGCCGAATGCCCGTCTCTGAAACCTTCAATACTGGAGGCAAGCCGGGCGGGCGCGACCACAATCCTAAGGGCTTCACCTACTGGATGGCCGGTGGAGGGGTGAAGGCTGGGACGAGTTACGGCGAAACCGATGAAGTCGGCGAGGCCGCCGTGGTCAACCGTCATCACCTGCGGGATTTGCACGCCACAATTCTCCACCTCATGGGCCTCGATCACGAACACCTGACCTACCTCCACGGCGGCCTAAATCAAAAGCTCACCGGCGTTCTCGAAGCCCAACCCATTCACGGGATCCTCGGCTGAGCTGGAACAATTCAGTGGGATCGTTCCGCCTGAGTCGCTTGATCCGAGAGTCCCGCTCGCAGAGGATGGGCAAAGAATGTCCGCCTTGCCCCGATTGGTGTTTATGGGAACCGCCGACCTCGCTGCCACGGTGCTGCGACGTCTGGTGGCCGACCCCCGTTGGCAAGTGATCCTCGCGGTAAGCCAGCCGGATCGACCGAAGGGACGTGACCTCGCGCTCCAGCCCACCCCGGTCAAACAGGCCGCACTCGAGTTGGGCATCCCGATGGATCAACCAGCCAAGGCCCGTGATCCTGAATTTATTGAACGTCTCCGCACCCTCGCGCCCGACCTGATGGTGGTCGCTGCCTACGGGCAACTCCTGCCACAAACACTGCTAGACATCCCTCGTCACGGATGTCTCAACGTCCACACGTCGCTATTGCCCGCTTATCGGGGAGCCGCACCCATTCAATGGGCCCTGGCTGATGGACTGCAGGAAACCGGCGTGACTCTCATGCGCATGGATGCCGGTTTGGACACCGGCCCCATCGTAACCACGGCCGTCACGCCGATTTTGGACGAGGACACCGGTCAATCGCTTCATGATCGACTGGCCAACCTGGGCGGCGAACTGCTAGTCCGATCGCTGCCCGACTATCTCGCAGGCTATTTACAGCCACGACCCCAACCCCTCGACGGAGTGAGCCTCGCACGCAAGATTACCAAAGAGGACGGACGCCTGCTGTGGGAGCGTCCCGCTGTGGAACTCTGGCGTCGCCTGCGGGCGTTTACCCCCTGGCCCGGGGCCTTCTGTCACGCCGAAGGAGGCGGTAAGACCCGCCTGGTGAAGGTCCACGCTGCCAGCCTGAGTGATGGCTCCGGAAAACCTGGAGAGCGGCTCGACTACGGCAAGGGACGCGTGGTGGTCGCTTGCGGCAGTGGGGCTCTCGAGCTGCTAACGCTGCAGCCTGAAGGGGGGCGTCGCATGGATGCCGCCGCCTTTCTGGCCGGTCACCCGTTGGAGCGGTTCACCTGATCAGCTACTTCTGCCACGTCTGCAGCGGGCACTCCTACAGCTACCATGGGCATCGAGTGCTCGACAGAGCGAACCCGGTTGGCGAGCCACACGCTGAAGACGCCAGAGACCACCGCGATCCAACCCAACCGATCATAGCCCACGATTTCACCGGTGGGAGTCTTGACCACGAGCCAACCGCCCACTGCCGTGGTGAGCCCGGCCATAATATCGCGAACGCAACTACTCAGACTCAAGAACGCTCCGCGCCGACGGGGTGGCACCGCAAGACTCAGGATCGCCTGGGCGGGAACGAACCGTCCGCTGGCAAAGACAAAGAAGGATCCTCCCAAGAGCACCAACCAGACGAGGGGCATCGGACGGGCATGAGTGATTCCGAGGGTGATCAGGATAGCGAACCCCACCAAACCCGCATAGACGCGAACCCGACCCAGATCATCGGCCATCCGACCGATGCGGGGCGTTGAAAAGAGGCTCAAAAGACCACCCACCAGATAAACCAAGAACAACCGGTTTTCGGCCAGATGAACATTGCCGATGAGGTAGGGCGCGAGCATCGGAATGATGGTGAAATGGGCAAAGACCAGCATTCCGTAAAAAGCCAAAGCCCGACGGGCATTGGAGTCGCGGACCACCTCCAGGATCGGAGCAAAACCAACGCGGGCACTGGGATGAATGTGTTCCTTGAGAGTCGGCAAGTTCACAGAAATCAGCCCGCACAAGATCACCGAAAAGATCGCCACCACCCAAAAGGGGGCTTCCCAATCGAAGCGATTAGCTAGAGCCAGACCTAGGGGAACTCCGAATGCGGCCGCTACCGAAAAAGAGGTGGTCACCAACCCCAGCCCGGCCGCCCGCCGCTGGGGCGGCACCAAGTCCGAGGCCACCGTCATGATCAAGGATCCGCAAAGGCCACCGAAGATACCGCAAATCGACCGGGCCACGGCCAACATCGGAGCGCTGTGGGCCAGCGCACACCCGAGCGTGCCGACAATAAATCCGAGGTAAGTGAGTAGGAGCAACGACCGCCGCTCGAATCGATCAATGAAGGTGGACCCAAAAAATCCTGCCAAACCCGAGGCCACCGAGTAACAGCCGAGCAGTGCACTAAATCCGGCAGGACCGATGTGGAGTTCCCTCATCAACTGGGGTCCGAGCGGGAGCATCACCATGAAATCCAAGACATGGGTGAACTGCACAGCCGCTAGGAGCAGCAGAAGTCGTCGTTCACGGGATTCGGTCATTGGGTCTCCAAAAGGGCTCCACCGGCCCCAGCCAGTAGACGCACTGTTAACACACTTTAAATGAAAGCCAACCCCAGAGCCCGGTATTGGAACGTCTTTGAACCTATTTGAAACCTATTGGAACGTTACGAAAGTAATCAAACCCACCAGAACGCTCTTAGTTTCAGTGACTCACCCACCAAAAAGGCTTCCTCGCCGGAGACCTCCGCGTGGCAGTAGATTGAAGGGGTGACGAGTGCTTGGATCAACCGAGAGACGCAGCGCTACCCGGTGGCGGTGCTGGCCGGGCTGGCCGGTGCCTTGGCTCATCCAACTCCGGGTTGGGCCGGGCTAGCTTGGATTGCTCCTGCGATCCTGTGGTTTGGGGCCTGCGGACTGCGCGGGCCCGAGGGGTTTCGCTACGGCTACGTCGCAGGGCTCGTCCACTTCCTGGTGCTGCTGCGCTGGATGCGCCACATCCCCTTTCCCGTCGGAGCCTATACGGGATGGGTGGCCTTGAGCGCTTACTGCGCCTTGTTTCCCGCGCTTTGGATTCGACTCGGGCTACAAATTACTCAAGGGGGCAGCCAACCCGTTGACCCGAGTGCCGATCATCCACTCACCGACCGGCGGACTGGGAGTTGGCACGACTGGCTCTTCGGGGCTCGGGCCTATGCCCGGCAACCCTGGCCTTTGAGGGCTTCGCAACTATTGACCCTGGCCTTGGGCTGGGTGGCCCTAGAATACCTGCGCTCGCACCTTTTAAGCGGATTCCCCTGGGCTCCTCTCGGCGTGAGCCAGTGGCGGCAACTACCCCTCATCCAACTGGCGAGCGTCACCGGGGTGTACGGCGTTTCTTTCTTGGTGTGCTGGAGCAGTCTAGCCCTGGGAGGGGCCTTCCTCAGCATGGGCCTGCGTCCGGAATCGCGCTGGAACTGGACTGCGGAAGCGCGACTGCCACTGCTGGTGACGTTGATGGTCATGGGCTGGGGGTTCTGGGAAGTCATGGGCTACCGCCGCCTGGAGCGCCAAGCCAACCCCGAGACCGTCCGCCTGGGTCTCGTCCAACCTTCGGTGCCACAGACCCTTCAATGGGATCCCGACGAACAAGGGCGCACCTTTACCAAGATCGAGAGCCTGTCCCGTCAAGCGTTGGCGCTGGAGCCAGAGGTACTGATCTGGCCGGAGGGAGCCTTTGGCCTCACGGACACCAACTACGCTCGCATGGTGGCACTGCTCGGAAAGAACGGGCCCGACTGGATCCTGGGAGCCGACGATTCCGTAACCCGGGAAGGCGGGTCCGGAGATCGCCCCGCCGTGGCCCGCTACAACGCAGCCTTTTTGCGACGCGCCGATGGCTCCATGCCTCCGGCGTACTGGAAGCGGCGACTCGTTCCCTTTGGCGAGTACGTCCCGCTAGCCCGGTGGCTGCCCTTCCTTAAGTGGATCACACCCATCGGCGATGGCTTTGAAAGCGGTGATCGCCCCTGGACCTTCCGCCTCACTGGGGGCGCCACCGTGGCTCCGGTCATTTGCTTTGAGGACGTCTTCCCGCACGGCATCCGGGACCATGTCCGTCCGGAGGTCGATTTCATTCTCGGTCTTACCAACGACGGCTGGTTTGCCGAGAGCGCGGCTCAATGGCAACACACTGCCAGCGCCGTCTTCCGGTCCGTGGAAAATGGCGTCGCCTTGGTGAGAGTGTGCAACAATGGCCTCACCGGTTGGTGGGACGCCTGCGGCACCCCGCGCGACGTCTTGGGCGACTCAACGGGCCAAGTCTATGCCCCCGGCATCCTCTTAGCCACCGTGCCCATTGGGCTCCCTCACACCGAGACCCCTTATCACCGACACGGCGACGTGTTCGCCCAAGGCTCCCTGGCCCTGGTGGCCTGGCGCCTTCTCCGTTCCCTGCGCCGACAGTCAATCGGGTCGGAGCCAGGGACACCTCAGGGATAAAGCAGGTAAGGCTGTCGGATAGCTTCGAAGGCTTTTAAGTCCGACTCGATGCGCGCTATCGCCGGGGCAAGGTCGGTACCCGATTCCAGCAAGGGACGCACCTTCGCTGTGCCCATCAAGCGATCGAAGGTTGGGCCTTGGAAGGTGAGTTGGCTCGGATACAACCGCCGCACAGTCTCCAGGAGGCGGAGCGTGGTAATTACCGAGCGGAAGCGGGCCGCATCGGTCACATGGATTTGACTGCCTCCACAAAGTTCGCCGCGGTGCTTC
>JAPLUH010000426.1 GCA_026397675.1 Verrucomicrobiota bacterium | reverse complement strand
GAGTTGGAGGGGATCGCCGCTCGAAGCGATTTCGACTTGAGCCAACACGAACGGCACTCCGGCAAATTAATGGGGGTATTCGATGAGGAACTGCGCACGGCTTGGGGGAAGCTAACTCCGGAAAAACAGGCCGACATATCGGCTCGGTATTTCTCTGCCCGTCTGAAGTACCTGACGAAGTCGGGCGTGCCTCAGGAACGCGCTGAGCTAGAGGCGAAGGAAGACGCAGAGGGACTGGCCAAGGGACAGTACATTCCCCACGTCATCGAGCCTTCGGCAGGCGTCGATCGACTCATTCTGGCTCTGATCTCCAACGCCTTCCAGGAGACGTCTTCCACCGACGAGAAGGGTAAGATCGAGACACGCACGGTCATGAAATTCCACCCTCGGGTGGCTCCAGTGAAGGTGGGTGTCTTCCCTCTCTTGAAGAACAAGCCGGAACTCGTAGCCAAGGCCCGGGAGGTCTTCCAGTTGCTACGGGGACAGATGATGGCTTTCTACGACGACGGTGGCGCGATCGGTCGACGCTACGCCCGCCAAGACGAGGCTGGAACGCCCTATTGCATCACCATTGATTTCGACACGCTGGGCGAGAAGCCCGAACTGCTCAATACAGTCACCCTGCGTCATCGCGATGACGGTAAGCAGGAACGGATCCCGATCGCTGATCTTCAGGGCTGGTTGTTGGCCCGGGTGAAATAACTCGCCGCTTCAACCAAGAAATTAACGCCGCCGCTTGTCATCCGATGGGCGGCGGCGATTCTCGTGTGCCATGAAACTTCGGACTTCCAGTTGGGCTCTGGCTTCAGCCTTGGCACTCATTGTTTGCGGATGTTCTTCGTTTGAATCCCGCTGGAGCGCCGCTCCTGCCTTGTCAGCCGACGGGGTGTCTGGTCGCTGGGTTGGCACTTGGCAGAACACCAACAACGCCCACGGCGGACCGCTACGGGCCGTTCTGATCTCCCGGGGAACCAATGCGTTTGCAGCCTATTTTCACGCAGGATGGGGCAAGCATTCCGGAACTTTCAAAACCCCTATTCAGGGGGACCACGAGGGAGAATCCTATCGATTCCAAGGATCTAAGCGGGTCTTTGGTATAAAAATTAATACGGCCGGAACCATCCGATCCGATGAGTTCAACGCGACCTACGAAAGCCGTTTTGACAGTGGTACTTTCACATTGAAGCGACCCTCACAGTGATATCATCGACGGCGTGAAAACTGGGGTATGCTGGTTCCTAGCTACTTTCAGTGGGTAGCACGCGCTTCCAAGATGGGGTAGCGGCTTGGAGGTTTCTTGCCCCGACCGAGATTGATCCCAGAGATCGACGGCAATTGCTCCGGTGGTCGTGATAAGGGTAAAGGTTGCGTCAAGGAGTGCTTTAAGGTTGAGAAACCGAATAAAACCTAAGATTCCCGTGGGGTTCGTATCGAAAGTGCGGAGACTTCTCATCGCAGGCGAGGTCGTCGTTCCCACATTCCAAACTTCTGGTCATGCAGGCCTTCAAGGCAATGGGAACTCCCGGTTGCTGGGAGCCACTGGCCGTCGGGGACAACCGAACTCGACGGTCAACTCACTGAAAACAG
>JAPLUH010000156.1 GCA_026397675.1 Verrucomicrobiota bacterium | reverse complement strand
TCCGTTGGGCAATGTTTCCACCCCGCCGAATTGCCACGAATCGGGCCTCCGACAAAAGGACGGACTTGAGAGAAGTGACTATTCCCCGTTCGGATAGGACCCGAGAATTTTCACAAAACTGCAGTGCTGACCCAGCATTTCTATCGCTTTAGCCACCTTTGTGTCCTCGGCGTGGCCGTCGATGTCGGCAAAGAAGAAATACTCCCACGCCTTCCGCTTTGAGGGCCGCGACTCGATCTTGGTCATGTTGATGCGGAAGCGGCGGAAGGGAGCCAGCGCCCGATGCAATGCCCCAGCCTCATCCCGCAAACTAAACATCAGACTCGTGCGATCGGCCCCAGAACTAGGACCACATTGGCGGCCCAGCACCAGGAACCGAGTGGCGTTGGCCGAGTTGTCCTGGATGTCTCGTTCGAGAATGGGGATCTTGTATCGCTCGCCTGCCAGTTCGCCGGTGATGGCCGCTGCGTGTTTTTCCTTCGCGGCCAATTCGGCTGAACGCGCATTCGAACTGGTCTCGACCACTTCGGCCTGAGGCAGGCTGCGCTGAATCCAACCCCGGCACTGGGCCAGCGTCTGCGGATGGACGTAGAGTTTGCGAATATCCTCACAGCGCCCCTTGGCCGCCAAGCAGTGGGAGATCTTGAGAACAATTTGCGAGACGATCTTCAGGTCACTGTCCACGAACATGTCCAGCGTGTGGGTGACCACGCCCTCGGTGGAATTCTCAACGGGCACAACGCCATAGTCGGCCTGCTGTCGCGACACCTCGTTGAACACATCGGCGATGGTCCTCTGGGGCGCATACGCCAGCGAGGCACCGAACCGTCGCAAGGCAGCTTGATGGGTGAACGTCGCCTCGGGCCCCAGATAAGCGATGGTCAGGCTGCGCTCCAACGAGAGGGCACACGACATGATCTCCCGGTAAATGGCCCGCAAGCCCTCGTTGGTGATCGGCCCCTGATTGTGGCGGAAAACTTTCTGGAACACGGCCCGCTCCCGGTGCGGGGCATAAATCTCCTGACCGTGGCGAGTCTTAATGGCCCCGATCTCCAGCACGTGACGTGTACGCTCGTTGAGCAGACGCACGATGTCGGCGTCCAACGCATCGATGGCCTGACGGTGTTCCAGCAAGGACATGGCTTCCGTCACGATGCCGGAACTCGCGAGCGGGGCGAAGGAGGTTTTTTACCCTCCGGTCAGGAAATATCGGCAACCCCAGAAAATCGAGGCGCCGGAAACGCTCCAAAAAGTGTGGCGCGTCGATTTTCAAGACCGAACCGTCCCGCAACGCGGGACCCATGGGGCTGAATCGTTGATTCCCCGTCCCTCGTGCCAAAAAAACAGCCCTCTGGATCGTTGGATCCGAAGGGCTGTTGGTGTTTTTAGTGTTCGAGGCTTTCAGAGCGAGAACACCTGGGAGAAAAATTACTTCTCAGTCAAACGCGTGTCCGGCGCAGCAGAGGACATTGCGCAACTTGTGGCGCACGAGTTCCTTCACAGCCTTGCGGGCCGGCGCGAGGTACTTGCGGGGATCGAACTCCTTGGGCTTGGTCACCAAGACCTCGCGGATCGCGGCGGTCATGGCCAAACGCAAATCGGTGTCGATGTTGACCTTGGTGCAACCCACGCGGCGAGCCACCTCGATGTCCGCTTCGGACACACCAGCCGTCTCTTCACCGAGGTCGCCACCGTACTTGTTGATCTTCTGGGCGAGGTCCTTGGGAACGGAGGAGGCTCCGTGCAACACCAGCGGGTAGTCACCCATACCGGCTTCGAGCAACGCCTTCTTAATGGCCTTGAGGCGCTCGAGGTCCAAATGCTGTTCACCCTTGAACTTGTAGGCACCGTGGCTGTTGCCGATGGCAACGGCCAGCGAGTCCACGCCTGACAGCTTGACGAACTGAACGGCTTCATCGGGGTGGGTGTAAGCCCCGCCCTTGGAGTAGCTACCACCCTCTTCACCGTCGTCATGCTGAGCACCGACGAGCATGCCGAGTTCGCCCTCGACCACGCAATTATGCTTGTGGGCGTACTCAACGACCTTAGCGCAGACCTCGACATTCTTTTCGAAGGGATCATGCGAGGCGTCGATCATCACGCTGGTGAAACCCTCGTCGATGCACTGCTTGCACAACTCGAAGCTGTCACCGTGATCGAGATGGACGGCAATGGGGATGGTGGAAAGCTTGACCGCGGAGTCGATCAGCCCCTTGAGGTACACCGGATGAGCGTAATCGCGGGCTCCCTTGGAGATTTGCAGCATCACAGGGGCCTTCTCTTCCTCGCAGGCCTCGATAATGGCCTGGAGCAGCTCCATGTTGTTCACGTTGAAAGCACCAAGGGCATATTTGCCCTTCAAGGCCTTCGCGAACAATTCGCGCGTGTGGGTCAATGGCATAAGTCTAAATGTGTTACAGACAAGTTCGTGAGAACCAGATGAAGGCGACACACTAGGAAAGTGCGTTACGGCTGGGAACTGGTTTTTTGCCTTACCTAAAAACAGAAAAACAGGGAGTCACCACCAAGGACCATTGATGTCCACCTTTTGGTTCACGTCCGTCGCATCATAATCTTTTGGGAAACGAAACAGAGCCACATGTCCATCACCGTAGGTCATATTCCATCCCCGCTGACCGCGGTTGTTATGCCAGAGGCTACGATCTCGGGTAGCCCCACTCACCCGACCATCCCCAGAATCACGGCTTCCATGCCAAGGCCAGTCGCCCTGAAGGATCTTGGTCGACGGCGCCAAGGCGATCTCCGAGTTTTTAATCGGCTTAGAGTCACCTGCCACCGTCGGCGAGGCGAGATTACCGGTGATGTGCTTCACCCCAAACCAGTCCACCGCCCACATCACGAGATAACTGTTACCCCAAGCCGGGTAACACCCTTTTTTGGACTCCGCCGCCCAGTAACTGTCACCCTTGTCAGAGGGGCAGCGAAACGCCTCCGGTGCCGGGACGTAAACATTGAGAGGACGGTTGGTCTCCCACGCATTGCCATCATGCACGATGCTCACCTTGGCCTTGCCTGGCGCAGCCCGAAGCGGAACCCCCGCGGTCCCTGACCAAATCTCACCGCCGACCGTGGCCCAGTCGCCATGAGCCGGCATGAGATCCTGATTGTCCGACGAATACATGGCATAGCCCAGATACTGTTGTTTCTGGTTGGCCACACAGCGCGTGGCATTGGCCTTCACCTTCGCCTTGGCGAGAGCCGGCAGCAGCATCCCAGCCAAAATCGCGATGATGGCAATAACGACCAACAGCTCGATGAGTGTGAAGGCACCGCGTGCAACGTTTGTCTTCATGTGGAATAGAAACTCTCTACACCACTCGCCCAAGGCACGCCAGAGACGGATTAATTTGCATCAACCCTTCTACGTCACCCTGTAGGCCTGTTGACCAATCCCGACACCAACACGTGTCTTGAGGCGGCAGCGGAGCCACCGCCCAGCAACTCATCCCAAAAAACACAAACACCCCTCTTTCACCTCACGGAGAGAAACCTCATCCGCAGGGCTCAAGCGATGAGCTTATGGACCACATCTCCGAACACATCGGTCAGACGGAAATCGCGCCCCTGGAAACGGTGAGTCAACTTCTGATGATCGAAGCCCAAGAGGCGCAGAACCGTGGCATGCAAGTCATGGACATGAACCTTGTCCACCGCCGCGTTGAAACCGAAATCATCCGACTCACCCAACGTCATGCCCGGACGGACTCCCCCGCCGGCCAACCACATAGAGAAACAATTCGGATGATGATCACGACCATCATCTCCGCCTTGCACCATCGGCGTCCGACCAAACTCGCCTCCCCAAATCACCAGAGTGTCTTCGAGCAAACCCCGCGCCTTGAGGTCTTGAATCAAAGCCGCATTAGCCCGATCCGTGTCCATGCAGTTGCGCTTCAGATCGCCTGACAAATTTCCGTGCTGATCCCAGGCCTCGTGGAAGATCTGCACAAACCGCGTCCCCCGTTCGACCAATCGGCGGGCCAAAAGGCAGGCCGTAGCATAAGTGGTCTTGCCAGGCGTGGCCCCATAGAGATCCAGAATGTGCTGAGGTTCCTGACGAATATCCATCAACTCCGGAGCACTCGACTGCATCTGGTAGGCCATCTCGAAGGAATTGATGCGCGTGGCAATCTCCGGATCGCCCACCCGACCCAAACGCTGACGGTTGAGTTCTTGGATGGCATCCAACGTCTGCCGCTGGGACGTGCTGTCCACACCCTTCGGATTGGACAAGTAGAGAACCGGATCACCGCCGCTGCGGAAAAGAACCCCATTGTAGACGCTGGGCAAGAAACCCGCCCCCCAGTTGGAAGCCCCTCCACTCGTCCCCTTACTGCCGGTCGAAAACACCACGTAAGCCGGAAGATTACTGCTTTCACTGCCCAGACCGTAAGTCGTCCAAGCCCCCAGACTGGGGCGACCAAATTGCTGAGAACCCGTGTTCATGAAGATCTGCGCTGGGGCATGATTGAAAGCGTCGGTGTGCATCGACTTCACGATAGCGATATCATCCGCCACCCCGGCCAAATGAGGCATGAGCTCGGAAATCTCCTGACCCGACTGGCCGTGTCGGGCAAAGCGAAACTTGGGCCCCAGCAG
>JAPLUH010000352.1 GCA_026397675.1 Verrucomicrobiota bacterium | reverse complement strand
GCGAGCGGCCGAAGTGATGGATCCAGAATCCGTGCAGGAACTGCCGAAGACTCCGGACGGTCTCCTGAGGAACTTCGAGTGCCGCCAGTTCGCTCCAGTTCGCCTCCAGCAACGTTTCCATCAAGGCACCGGCTTCCGGGGTCAACCCTTCGGGGTCGGGCTGAAGACCTTGAATGGCCAAAAAGCGCAAATCCCATGCGAACTGGGCCCGGGCCATGGGACCCTGGATCTCTAAGAATGCCAGGAACTCAAGGAAGAGCCGATGCGCCTCAGGTTGGGGGGTTTCCGTTTCCGTGACCTGCTCCAGCGTGGCCACCGCATGGGCGATCAACTCTAGGGAAACGAGCTCCCGTCTCAGGGAGCCATGAGTGTTCCGGACAACGACTTCACTCAACGAATGGAGATTACCCTTGGGGTTACGGCGGAAGGAGAACTCGCTCTCGAAGCACCAATCGAGCTTACCGCGAAAGACCGACTTCGGCCCGCGGGCTCCCTTGGCCACGGTGGCCAGACGACCGTGTTCAGGGGTCAGCCAGTGGACGATTAGGCTGGTGTCGCCGAGGGGGCGCAGGCGGATGACGATGCCTTCGGATCGTTGGGCGATCATGGGGCAGTCGTCGCCCGAGGTCGGGAGGCCGATCGAACCGGGGTGGCCAGTGGCCTCTCCAACTCGTGGTGACGGCCGTCTACCCAGCGGACCCAACGGTTCTCCTCCCGCTTCATGGAACGCCGCAATACCGGCTCCAAGTCATCGTATCCGCGAAGGTGCAAGAGGCCGTGGATGACGTATCGGATCACCTCTTCAGTCCAGGTCGTTCGGAAGGCCTGAGCCTGATCCACGGCGTCGGCGACCGAAATAAAGCACTCGCCATACACACGTTCGGGCGTCGAGCCATGGTCGAAGGTAATGACATCGGTCGACCCCTCGTGCTGGAGAAATCGCCAGTTCACCCGGGCCATCTCCCTCGGGGAGACAAAATGAAATCCCACCTCAGCCTCCAAACCCATGGCCTCCAGGAGGTCCAAGGTGATCTGGCGAAGGGCTCTCACCCGCAACGGACGGTCTTTCTGACGATTGCGCAGGAGGATCACCGTCGCCGCCCCGGAGCCCGTCACAACGGGCAAACGAGGGGAAGCCGGAGAACTAACGGCTGCGGAATCACTCACGGCTAATCAATACCCCAGCTTGGCCAGTTCGCGCTCCAAGCTGACCTGAAACGCCATCAAGTCCGGCTGGGAAGGGCGATACCCCTTCTCGTCGGCGACCAGGCCGGGGCGACCCTGCGTGTCGATGAGCCACGCCGCACCCTGACCATCGGAGAACCGAACCCGGCCACTCACCATGGCGTTGGGGCGGGTCACGGCATCCACGGTGACCTGGACATTGCCGCCTCCCAGATTTCCCTCCGGCGGCACCACCTCGTCGGGCTCGACGGTGCCGACAGCGGGAGCCGACGCAGCGGGAACAACGGGGGCGACCGGAGGAGCCGGCGGCTCTGGATCCTTCGGAATCACTTTCAGGTCATCGATTAGAAAGCGCGCCTCCATGTAGGTCAGTTTGAGGGCGAAGTCCGTTTCGAGCCGGCGCTGGAAATCGGAGATCTTCATGCCCTCGGCGATCCACTGGCGGGCGGTTGCTTGTTGCTCGGTTGATAAGGTGGCCATGACGTGAAAGTAGAAAGCTTAGGGGTTGGAAGTCGGCGGGTCAGTCGCGGAAGTTCACAAAATTGAGGGCTACCGGAAAATCGTGAGCCCGGCAGGCGGTCATCACGGCCTGCAAATCATCCCGGTTTTTGCCGGGGACCCGCAACTCATCGCCCTGGATGGACGCGGTTACCTTGAGACCCAAGCCCCGGACAAAATTACTAATCTCTTTGGCGGCGGCACTTTCAATGCCCTGCTTGATCTTAATGGTCTGACGAGCGTGACCTAGGGGCGACAACTCGGCCTCGCCGGCGTCGATGTTCTTGGCGGAGATACTCCGTTTGGCCAACTTGAGCATTACGATCTCAACCAGAGCCGTCATCTTGAAGGCATCGGGAGCCCGCATCTTGATCTCGCTCTTCTCCAAAACAATCTCCGCACCGGACCCCTTAAAATCGAAGCGGGTCAGCAATTCCTTCTGAGCTTGGCTGATGGCGTTTTCCACCTCCATTGAACTGACCTTAGAGACGATGTCGAAACTTGGCATGGCCGAATGCTAAACGATGGGCCTGCGCCTGCAACGCGGCAACGTGGGCTTTTATTGGGGTTTCCAGAGCAGATTGGCCGATGCGCTCTCCCCCAAGGTTTTTCTGGTGTCACCGGTGCGGACTCCGACGGTAAGCTGGAGGCATGGAGACAGTGCCACCGCCCTCGGGCCCCGTTCAGGCCAACCCAGCGGCCTCGGCCCCGCTCGTCCCCGGTACGCTGTACCTGGTGGCCACACCCATCGGAAACCTGGAGGACATCACCTTGCGAGCCCTGCGGGTGCTTCGAGAGTGCTCGGTGGTCGCCGCCGAAGACACCCGGCACACCGGCCAATTGCTGACCCATTTTGGGCTTCGAAAACAAATGATCAGCTATTTCCGTTTCAATGAGGCCCGACGGGGCGCGGAAATTCTCGACCGGTTGCGCTGTGGCGAAACCGTAGCCCTGGTGACCGACGCCGGATCCCCCGGCATTAGCGATCCGGGAGAACGCATCGTGGCTGAGGTTCTGGCCTCAGGGCTTCGGGTGGAGTCCATTCCCGGTGCCTGCGCACTGGTGGCAGGTCTGACCGCCAGCGGACTGCCGACCGAATCCTTCCACTTTGCGGGTTTCCTGCCTCACAAATCGGGGCAACGGGCCCGACGTCTGACCGAACTGGGTGCCATCCCCGGAACCCTCGTTCTCTACGAATCCCCCTTCCGCGTGGAGCGCCTGCTGGGAGAACTCCAACGGATTCTGCCGGGGCGTCGGGTGGTGCTGGCCCGCGAGTTAACCAAGAAGTTTGAAGAGTGGCTGCGCGGCACTCCTGAAGAATTGCTCACCGAGTGGAACCGCCGCCCGCGCAAGGGGGAATTTGTGGTGATGATCGGAGCCGCCGGCGACACGGGCGGCAAAGCGGGTCTTCCCCAAGCTAGCAGTTACGTTTCAGATGAAACCGAATCCGATCCCGAAACGGATTCTGAAGCAGATTCGACGGAACGATCCCTTTGAATCGTTCTGGGTTAGTCCGTCAGTTTGAGGCGCTGGCGGACTAACACTGCCGCGCCCGTGATTCCGGCCGCGTCGCCCAGCTTGCTGGCCAGGATCTCAACATCCTTGAGAGTGCCGGGCATGGCG
>JAPLUH010000354.1 GCA_026397675.1 Verrucomicrobiota bacterium | reverse complement strand
AGGAATCCGCTGCTCAAAAAGAGGATCTTCATGGCCAAGGCCCACAGTTCCTCCACCTGGCCGAACCGGGATTTGGCGAGCGTGTAATCGACGGAGCGCCGGTAGGTCGCCTCATCCATAATGTCCCGGACCGCCTCCGGCGGTTGATGTGCATGGGCTTGGACGTGTTTGCGATTCAACCGGTCCAGAAACCATTGCCCCAGCCAGCGCAACACCAGCAACGACAGGGACAAAAGGAGGATGAATGAAGGAGTCATTGAAAACGTCTTTAACGAGCCAAGCACCGGAAAGCCTTCCCGACAACGCGGGAAAACTTCGTTGGTGGATTGTACGTGTTCGTACGATTGTGGTAAGAAGACAAAATCGTCGATGAAGATTCTGATTGTTATCCTGTTGGTCGGAGCCCTGGGAGCCGGGGGATGGTTTTACACCCAGCGGCAGCGGGCTGGGGCAGTTCCGCAGGTCAGTACCAAGGTGGACACCGCGGTCATTGAGACCCGCAATATCAAGTTTGCCATTAACGCCGCGGGCGACATCACACCGGCCGAGCAGGTGAGTGTTCGGCCGGAGGTCAACGGCAAGATCGAAGTCTTGCCGGTGGATGTGGGTGACCGGGTCAAATCGGGCCAATTGCTCTTTAAGTTGGATGACCGGGAATTGCAGACCCAGCGGCAGCAGGAAGACAAGAATGTGGAGCGCTCCCGCTTACAACTGGGACAGGCGGAACGGGACTACAAGCGGGCTCAGTTGCTCTTTGAAGGCAAACTCATCTCCCAGGAGCTCTTCGAAGACAGCCGCACTAAGTTTGATTTGGCCAAGAACGAGCTGGCATTGAGGGAGAAGTCTCTGGAACTCATCGTCGAACGTCTGCGAAAAACCGAGGTGATGGCCCCGTTCGATTCCACGATTCTCACCCGGCCCATCTCTGTAGGTCAGGCCGTTTCTGGATCGGGCGGTTTTAATGCGGGCACCGAAGTGCTCACCATAGCCAATCTCAACGACCTCATCGTCAATGCGCACATTAATCAGGCGGATGTGACTCGGCTCCACGTGGACCAGCAAGTGGAGGTTAGCGTGGAGGCGGTTTCGGGCCTTAAGGTGGTCGGCAAGGTCGAGCGCATCGCACCTCAATCGACCCTGAAGAATAATATTCGGGGCTTTGCAGCGCGCATCTTGCTGAAGGATGTCGACAGCCAGATTCGGCCGGGCATGAGTGCCAATATTTCCATACCGGTGGCCAGTGCCGATAATGTGGTCTCTACACCTCTGGCCGCGGTGTTTACGGAAACCAATCCGGCGACCCGTGAAATCGAGCGCCACATCTGGGTTCGCAAGGATGAGACCTGGGAGCGGCGCCCCATCAAGATCGGTGTGAGTGATTACTTTTTCGCGGAGGTTACCTCGGGGCTTCAGGCGGGCGAGGTGGTGTCTTTGGAAGATCGCGCCAAGGAGATGGGAATGGGCAGTGCCACCAACAGTGTCAAGGTAGCCACAAAGGCGACCGCGGCCCAACGCTGAGACTGAACCTAAACATGGCGCTGCTCGAACTTCGCAACGTCTCCAAGATCTACCATCTCGGTGGGGAGGAGATCCGAGCTCTGGACGACGTATCCCTCGATCTGGATCAGGGAGAATTTGTATCCATCATCGGTCCTTCCGGCAGCGGCAAGTCCACCTTGATGCATATCTTGGGCTGTTTGGATTCGCCGACCCTGGGTAATGTGGTTTTGGCAGGTACCGATATTGCCAATGCTTCGGCTCGGGAACTGGCCCGGGTGCGCAATCGCACGATCGGCTTCGTGTTCCAATTCTTCAACCTGCTGCCCAAACTCAACGTGCTGCAGAATGTTGAATTGCCGATGATCTATGCGGGCATCGGAAGTCGTGAGCGGCGGCAACGCGCTGAGAAGGCTCTTGAAATGGTGGAATTAAGCCACCGCCTCAAGAATCGCCCCAATCAGCTTTCCGGCGGTCAGCAACAGCGCGTGGCCATTGCCCGGGCTCTGGTCAACAATCCCAAGATTATCTTAGCCGACGAGCCGACCGGCAACCTCGATACCCACACGGGCGAGTTGATTTTGGCTCTGTTTCGGCGTTTGGCGGCCGAGGGGCGCACGGTGATTTTGGTGACCCACAATCCGGAGATCGCAGCGGTAACCCCACGGCGCATCGAGATTCGAAACGGCAAGATTGCCCACCAGGTGGATGCTAAGTTGGCGGGTCTTGACCGGGTTTCCAAAGCGCCTAACGAAGGGCAGGCATCATGAGTCTGGAACTGCCGCGTATTTCGTCGTCGGATCTATCGTTGCAAGATCTTCCCGTTGGCAAGACGAGCTTGGGCAATGCTGTGGTGGTCGGCTTAAAGGAGATCTGGGCGCACAAGTTTCGAAGTGCCCTCACCATGTTAGGGATCGTGCTGGGCGTGTCGTCGCTCGTGGCGATGAGTGCGATGGTTCAAGGTATGGAGAATGGTCAGCGGGAAGCGTTACTGGCCATTGGTGGTTTGCAGAAGGTGCGCATGGAGGCCCAGCGCGTACCCGTCGAGCAGCGGCATCTCAGGGATATGGCTCGCGGAATGACCTTGGCCGATGTCGAGGCCCTTAAGGCTGGAGTTCCTGACATTGAGATCATCGCCCCCGAGATGCGGCTTGATTTGGATCCGACGCTGCAGGCCAACGGCAAGTTTCATCGAACCTTCATGACCGGAGGGGTTGTGCCGGAGAAGGTGAAGATCATGGAACACGAAGTGGAGCATGGTCGGATGTTCAATGACATTGATGCATCGGAGGCTCGGCCGGTGTGTGTTATTGGCACAGGCATCCGGGATGAACTCTTCGGTAGGCCCGAAGATGCGGGTTCTGAGGTGATCCCATTAGGGCGAATCATGACCATCAACGGTCAGCCCTTCACCATTATCGGGATGTTCAAGCGCTACGAGGGAGAGCAAGACCGCAAGCAGCGCTTAGAGCGAGAAGTTGAGCGTCAGAAGCTTATATCCGAGGGCAAAGCTCCGCCCAAGGGACCGGTGCGTGGGCAAGGGCGCAGCGGTAATTTTGCTTTTTGGATTAA
>JAPLUH010000351.1 GCA_026397675.1 Verrucomicrobiota bacterium | reverse complement strand
CTTAGCCTTCCCAGGGAACTTCGGACTATGGGCCGCCAGCATCGAGGTAGCGGGTGTCGCGGCGGCCGCGGGAAGACTCCCCTTGAGGAGGGATCCCAAGGCGATGGCACCCAAGCCGTTGGCGGTTCGGCTGAGGAAGTGTCGCCGGGTGAGAGATTGCAGGGCTTCGATCTGAAGATTCATGGGTTACTTGGGGTGAATCGGCGTCACCGTTTCATCAGAAATTCGTCGAGGTTCATCAGCACGTTGGCCACTGAGGTCCATGCGGCCGCGTCGATTGCGTCCAGGCCGGGGGGAAGTTCACCGATGGGTTCGGTGGCCAGGCGCTTGGCCTTCACTGCGTCGGTCTGAAAGCGCTGGCGACTGCGCTCTAACAGCGTGGTGATGGCAGTTAACTCGTCGGAAGAAGGCGGGCGATGGAGGCACTGCCGGAATCCGGTCCGGAGCCGATCGGGGACCGAGCCTGGGGCCAGGGCCATGTGTCGCCCCAGAGACTGGGCGGCCTCGATGTACACGGGGTCGTTGAGGGTTACGAGGGCTTGGAGCGGGGTATTGGAGCGTTCGCGGCGAACCAAGCACACCTCGCGGTTGGGGGCGTCGAACGTGGACATCGAGGGGTAGGGGTTCGAGCGACGCCAGGTGGTATAAATACCCCGGCGGAAACGGTCTTCGCCCATGCTAGTTTCCCAGTCCGTGCCACTGCCGAATGCCGCGCTGAGTCCCAGCTTGGGTTGGGCCGGTTTGACCGGCGGACCATGCATGCGGGCACTGAGCAATCCGCTGACGGCCATGGCTTGGTCGCGGATCATCTCGGCAGACAATCGGAATCTCGGGCCACGGGCCAACCACCGGTTTTCTGGATCACGGGCCATGTGCTCCGAAGTGACTTTGGAGGACTGTCGGTAGGTGGCCGAGGTGACCATCAGGCGCAGCAGGTGTTTCAGATCCCATCCGCTGTCCACCAACTCCATAGCAAGCCAGTCGAGGAGCTCTGGGTGGGAAGGGGGCTCTCCTTGGGAGCCGAATTCTTCACTGGTGCGCACCAAGCCGATGCCGAAGACCGATTCCCACAGACGATTGGCGACGACCCGTGCGGTGAGGGGGTTGCGTTTGTCCATCAGCCACCGGGCCAACTCCAGACGGTCAGGCTGTTGAGTCGTGGACGCGAGTCCCAGGCTGGGAGGCAGCCCTGCGTGAACCTCTTGCCCCAGATTCATATAGTTGCCTCGGAGTTGGATGAGGGTTTTGCGCCGATCCTTACTCGCCAGCTCCCGCAAGACCGGAACCGTCGTATGCGGCTTCAGTTCCGCTAATTTCTTGCGCAATTCAGCGAGTTTTTCCCGCTGGGGCTGCAAGCGTGTGGCTACCAAAAGGTGGTGGCTGGTCACTGTGGCCGTGTCGGTCGGCGTACGGCTGTTTGTGGGACGCCCCAATGCCGAAAGCACCGGAGTCGGAATCTGCAAGATCTCGGCCGCACGGCTGTCGGAGGTTTGGGAGACCCGGAACGCTGCCAGAGTGGCGTGCTCAGGTTTGGACTGATGATCGAGGGTGATCACCAAATTGGATCCGGGGCCCACCGAGAACGGATGCGTGGGGATGAGCGTTAAGTGATGACGCTCGGTCAGCTGAGGGGCCACCGACCAGCCTTTCTGAGTCGGATCGGAATTGGCGAGCACCAGCGCGGCCTCGAATCCCTTGGCTTCAAAGTCCGCCACTGCGAGGCGGAATTCGACCGGGCGTGAGGCGTCGGGACGCAGTTCCTTGCTGGGTTTAGGTGGCTCGGCGACGACCTGATCCCAGACCGGCATGTGGTTCTCATCGAGCAAGACCACGCGGAAGCCGCTTAGGCGTTCCTGCGATCCGTCGGTGCGGTTCCAGATGGTCACGCGGTCGATGGGCACCGAGTTCTTCAGGTCCACTTCCCACCAAGGACTGTTGGAGGTCTCGGTGTGAGTAGTAGATCGGGCCCCGTTGAAATCGCCGTTGGTGTTTCCGTCGATGGCCAGTTTGGCCGGTCCTTCGAAGGCCGTGCTGCTCTGGCGGGCCTCGCCCGACTGCGCCACGTTTTTGTCGCCCTGGAAGATTTGGACCTCGGCCAAGGACAGGATTCGCTCCTTGCCCGGGAGTTCGATGCGCACGTGGCGGGCCTTGGGCACGGTGGGTTTGTCCGGAACGATGCGTGCCTGAACCCGCGAGAGAACGAAATTGCCATCAGCATGTCCGACGCGTCCTGCGGGCGTACCGCCCTCGGGCAATACTTCTAGTCGGAGCGCTTGCACCGGTTGCACGTCGTTGGAGGACAGCTCGATCACATAGGAGTCGGTTTTGCCGGAGCGTCCAGCGTGGACGATTCCGTCATTTCCGGTGTGGATCGCGGCACCGGCCTTGGAGACGACCTTGGCAGGGATCATCGTCTGCCACGAAAGGGGTTTTGAGACGCGGCTTTCCCACAGAATCTGGTCCTTGGCCAGCTCCGGTGTGGTGCGTGAGAGGATAGCCTCGAGACGGCCGACCTCGGTCACGGTTTCGGCCTTGAAGCGCTTCTGATCGTCGTTGAAGAGCGGCATGACCGGGCTCTCATCGCCACGGTCGGCGTCGGCGGTGTTGTTCAGAATAGCGAACAGCCGGAAATAATCTTCCTGACTAATGGGATCGTACTTGTGGTTGTGGCACTGAGCACAAGCCATCGTCGTGCCCATCCAGACCGCCATCGTGGTGTTGACGCGATCGACTAAGGCCACGTTGCGGAACTCTTCGTCGTTCGTCCCGCCCTCGTTGTTGGTCAACGTGTTCCGATGGAACGCGGTGGCGATTTGCTGGTCTTCCGTCGGCTCAGGCAGAAGGTCTCCGGCGAGTTGCTCGAGCGTGAACACATCGAAGGGCTTGTTCGCGTTGAAGGAGCGAATCACGTAGTCGCGATACGCCCAGATGGTTCGGGCAGGATCGTCGGCATACCCGCTGGAATCGGCATAGCGGGCCAGATCGAGCCACAGGCGAGCCCAATGTTCGCCATAGGCTCGCGATGCGAGAAGTCCGTCGATGAAGCGATCGTAGTCGCGGGGCTCGATTGCAGTCTCCGAACGCGTGGCCGGAGGTAAACCGGTTAGGTCGAGGCTGGCGCGTCGTTCCAACGCCTCGGTGTCGGCCTCCGGATTGGTCTTCAGCCGTTCCTGCTCCAGTCGGGCCAGAATGAAATGATCGATGGGGTTGCGCGGCCAATTCCGGGCTTCGACCGCGGGTACCGGGGAGCGGGTTGGGGCCACGTAAGCCCAGTGGCGCGAATACGTGCCGCCTTGGCGAATCCATTCTTCGAGCGTTGCTCGATCGGTGGCCGACAAGGTCTTGCCGGAATCGGGAGGCGGCATCCGATCATCCGGATCTTTGGACTGGATGCGTCGGATGACTTCGCTTTGTTCCGGGTGGCCGGGGACGATCGCCGCGTGGTCACCTCTGGGAGCGTAGGCGGCCTCGGGTAAATCTAATCGCAGGGTTTTCTTGCCCGCTTTGCCGCCCCCCGCGTCGGGTCCATGGCACTGAAAGCAGGTCTCGGACAGAATGCGGCGGATATCCCGATTGAATTCGAGGCTCGGAGCGGCAGCGCTCAGCCCGAGTGCTGCCATCAAGCCGGGGAGTAGGAGGCCAAATCGCCCCCAGCGAGTGCTTTTTGGATTAAGAATTCTTGAGCCCATGGAAGCGCGGTGATTTCACAGAGACTATGGCCCTGATTCGCCGACGCCCAAGTGAAAACAAACGGTGAAATTGGCGGCGTTGTCTGGCGCGCAATTTCTGCAGTGGCCAAGTCCTCGTCGATCCTTCGCTGAGGGTCGGTTGACCCGAGTTGGCCTTGTGAGCAGGCTTCGGTCCGTCGTGAATGCCATCGCCTTGCCTCGATTCCAAACCGTTCTCTGTCGCCGTTTCCACGTCGTGCTCTGCGTGTTGGGCGTGATGGGGCTCTTGTTCCCAGCCCAAGCCCAAGCCCGGAACAAAACGCGCAATGTGATCCTCGTCACGACCGATGGCCTGAGGCAGGAAGAGGTGTTCCAGGGCGCTGAGGAAATTCTTATTTCCAAGCAGTATGGCAACGTCGGCAAGACCAACGAACTCAAGGCCGAGTTCTGGCGTTCAGATCCCCAGCAAAGCCGTGAAGTGCTCTTCCCATTCCTTTGGGGGACGGTGGCCAAGCACGGACAACTGCTGGGTAATCGAAAACGCGGTTCCGAGGTCCGGGTGACCAACGGGCGCAACTTCTCCTACCCGGGCTACAACGAATTCCTCACGGGCATCGCCGATCCAAAAATCGACAGCAACGACAAGTTCCTCAATGCCAATACCAACGTCTTTGAGTGGCTCCATACCCGGCCGGGTTACCGGGGCAAGGTGGCGGCGGTGGTCAATTGGGATGTCTTGCCGTGGATACTGAATGGGCCGCGGGCGGGGTTTCCCATTTGGAGCGGGTTCGATGTACCGCCGGGAACTCGCCGGATGCCGGTGCCCCGGGCCTTGGATGAACTGGTGGGCCCGAGCAAGACGCTGTGGTCAGGGGTCTTGCTCGATACCTTTGTTCGGTATGCCGCGTTCCATGCCATCGACACCCTCAAACCGCGCGCCCTCTATGTCTCCTACGGTGAGACCGATGATTGGGCCCATGAAGGTCAGTACGAGCGGTATTTGCGATCGGCTCACGAGTTCGATCGTTTCTTGGGCGATCTTTGGAAAAGCCTGCAATCCATGCCCCAATACCGCGACAAGACCAGTTTGGTTGTCACCGTTGACCACGGCCGCGGCCCGGCACCGGTCGCCTGGAAAAGTCACGGTCGTGAAATCGTTGACTCGGCCTACATGTGGATGGCGGTCCTGGGCCCCGACACCCCGGCTCTGGGCGACACCCCGGCTCTGGGTGAGCGCAGTGGCATCGCGTTGGTGCGACAGGCTCAAGTGGCCGCCACCGTGGCCGCGCTCCTCGGCGAAGACTTCAACGCCGCCAGTCCCGCTTCGGCTCCGCCCGTGACTGAAGTGCTGCCGCGATAGCGGTGGGGGGTGAGCAAGAAGTCAGACACGTTATCCGATCCGGCGCTTGGGCCGGACGGCATTGAGCGAGAAAAAATACCAGAGCCCATAGGGCATCACCGTCCTATTTGGCGATGGCCGCCAGAAATGGGAAAGCGCCCGAGCGCAAGAACAGCCCAACGGCGAGATTCCTCGCTGTTTTCAGCAGGACCGCTCGGAGATTAGTACCCACCTAGGAAGTCCTCGGGCGGCCTCCGGGTGGCCGAAAAACCCACCTCACCTGATCACCTCCGAGGTAGGGCGATTTCTCCGAAAGCGCCACGTCCGCAGACACGGACTGCCGCAGACATGAACCAATCGCAGAGCCGGCCCGCCGTAGACACCGACTGCACCCAGCCTGGCCACATTGATGGGCGGCAAACAACCCCGGACCACCGCAGAGCAGGACTGCTCGGAGATCGGTCCCCAACCTGGAAGTCCTCGGGCTACATCCGGGTGGCCCAAAAAACCCACTTTAGTGACGGTGTGAAAACTAATGAAACCTACTGGTTTAAAAACCACTGAAAATAGCGACGAACCAAAAAGGTTCCTCGCTATTTCCAGTGGGAAGGGGGGGCTTGACGGATGGCGGATGATGGCGATCGATGACACCGGAACAGACCTTTGGACAGTTGCTTGGGCTTGGGAAGAGCTGGAAGGTAGTGGAGTCGCGGTTTGAGCCGGAG
>JAPLUH010000524.1 GCA_026397675.1 Verrucomicrobiota bacterium | reverse complement strand
CCTCTCCGGGTCAATTCCTCTTGTCGGTCCGGTTGCGTCGCTGGAAAGGGATGGCAAGATTGAATCCATTCGTTCAAAGCGTTACTTCTGCACCATGTCTTCGCATTGCCTTGCCCTTGCTCTGGCCCTTTTGGGAGCGGTTAGCCTCCATGCGGCCCCTCAAGTTTCCCTCACTCGGGTCGCTGGCGGCCTGACATCGCCGATGTCCTACGTGTCCCTGCCGGATGGACGGGCGTTGATTGTTGATCAGCCCGGTTTCATACGACTTCTCGAAAAGCCGGGCCAATTGCGTGAAAGCCCGGTCCTCACCCTCACCCCTCGGCTCAGTCCCCTCAATCAAGGGGCCTTCGATGAGCGGGGAGTCCTGAGCTTGGTCTTGCATCCCCAGTTTAAAAAAAACCGTCGGGTGCTGATCTCCTACACCGCTCCCCGGAGGTCTTCCGCCCCGGCCGACGGGGATTGCACCCTGCGGATTTCGGAATTCACCGCATCCCCCGGAGAGCCCTTCACCATTGATCCGGCGACGGAAATCATTCGCCTCGAGATCGACAAGCCTTACAGCAATCACAATGGAGGCCGGATGGCTTTCGGACTCGATGGCTTTCTCTATATCGGCGTGGGTGATGGAGGAAATGGCAACGATGAGGGCAAGCGGCCCGACATCGGCAACGGACAGAACTTAGACACGCTCTTGGGCAAGATCCTGCGTATCGACATCAACACTCCCGAGGGGCACCGCATCCCCAAGGGCAATCCGTTTGCCGACGGCAAGAAAGCCCGCCCGGAGATTTGGGCTTACGGTATTCGCAATCCCTGGGGCCTGTCTTTTGACCGCGGGGGTGATCACGCCCTCTACTCGGCCGATGTCGGTCAGACGATGTGGGAAGAGGTCAACGTCATCCAAAAAGGGGGCAACCACGGTTGGCGCTTGCGCGAGGGATTCATCGGCTTCAATCCGAAGGCCGCCGACAAACCCTTGGCTGAAGTTCCACAGACTGGTCTCCATGGTGAGTCCTTCGTCCAGCCCGTGGCCGTTTACAAGAACCGTAACGGGTTTAAGAAGGACCCTGAGGCCTATGGCATTAGTGTCATTGGTGGGTTTGTTTATCGGGGCAAAGCGCTGCCGGAATTGGCCGGGGACTATGTGTTTGGTGATTGGGGTCGGATTTGGGGAGTCCCCGGTGGGACGTTGCTGGTAGCTCATCGCCCCAAGTCCGGGCCGGGCCCATGGACTGTGGAACCCCTTCAATTGGGCACCCCTTCCAAGGTGGCTTCCTACATCATTGGTTTTGGTGAAGACAACGAAGGCGAACTCTATGTGTTGACCAATGGAAACATCGGTCTCACCCCGGGTAAGGGCGAGGTGTGGAAGGTCGTCCGCAACGCTCCCTAATCCGACTGAGGGCGGTGCCCTTCCAAAGAATTTAAAACTGGGCCGACAATCGGCCCGTCTGGCATCGGCCCGTCTGGCGGCCAATTCATCCGCCCGGCAACGGTTTCGCCGGGGCTGTTCGCAGGGCCAAGACGACGGCGGCCAAAATCAACGCGCCTCCGGTGGCTCGTGCAAAGAGGACTTGGGCTCCGGAGTCCCGACGTTCCGCGTTCCCGAACCAGGAGCCAGCCCACCAAACTAAGGCTAGGCTCCACAGTCCCCGGGTTCCGTAGACGACATTGACCCCGGCGGCATCCCGCCAAGTGGCGATGGTGCCGGTGATGATCAGTGCCTGAATGGCGGACAAGGCCGTCGCTAAGCCGATCCAACGCCAAGCCTTGGGAGGAGCCGTTAGGGAACCGATGGCTTGACGGAAAATGGGCAGGTGTCGGGTTTCCGGACGGGCTCTGAAGCCCAACAGCGGCAGCACCAGGATCGATTCCAGAGCCAAAGCCCCAAAGAGCAGGGACAGGAAGTTGAGCACCCCAAATTCCGAAGCCCAGATTTGGATCAGGACATCGGTTACCGCGAACGCGCCCGCGCATCCCAGGGCCAGTAGGGTAGTCCATCCGGTCCGGCGACCGGGTTTCAGATCGGTGAGCCCGGTGATCAAGACCCCAGCGCTTGTCAGGGCTGCCGCCGTCAATTGACCACTCGATAGCGGCCACCCGAACACAAATCGAGCAATCAGGGCCACAAATACCACCTTCACTCCAAGCAGGGGCGTGGCCACAGACACATCGCCCACCCGCAGGGCTGCCACGTTGAACAAGTGCCCCACGATAAAGGTGGCCGCAGTCAGGAAGGGCAGGTGCAGGCGATCCCAGGGAATTGGGTGAGGATCCCAGGCCATGAGTGGCAAGAACAGCAGACCCAGAATGACATTGTTGACCACCACCGCATGGGAAAGGGATGCCCCTTCAGCAAAGGCCCGCTTAAAGACCAACGAACCGGCGGCAAAGGCGATGGCGGCAATCAGCGGGAGAATCAGGTGCATCGGGCAGGCCCAAACTCCGTCACCGCAGCAAAACTCTCAATCCCAACCGTTTCCGAGCTTGGGACTTCAAATCCGTCCGAGAGGTTTGTAGAGTCACCCACTGTCGGTGAACGATTCCCTCTCCAATAATTTGCAAGTTGAGCACGGCGTCCGCGCCGCGCAAGGCTGGTTTGAACTCGGTTTGGCGGCCGAGGCCGAGGCGGAGATTTCTCGCCTTCCTGCTCTCGCCCAACGCCTGCCCGAGGTGCTCAAGCTGCGTTTTCACGCGGCACGCGCCTGCAAGCGCCATGAAGAGGCTCTCGAAATCGCTCAGGTTCTCATGGAGGTCGCCCACGATGAGTTGTGGGGGTGGCTCTACCGTTCACAGGCGTTGCACTGGCTGGGGCGCACCGTCGAAGCCTATGAGCTGCTTTTTCCGGTTCAGCGTCGATGGCCCCGGGCCTTTGAGATCCCTTACGATCTCGCCTGTTATTGCTCCCAATCGGAGCGGATCGAGATCGCAGCCGAGTGGCTAGGCAAAGCCTTTAAGCTCACCAAGCACCCGGCCGCGGTTAAATCCATGGCCTTGGCTGATCCCGACCTCAATCCCCTGTGGCCTGACATCGAAGCGGGCCGTTTGAGCTGAGGCTCTTGCCTTTCCTTCGATCTGGATTCCATTTCGCAAATCCTCATGACCCGATTGGTATTGTTTGACATTGACGGCACCCTCATACGGACCGGAGGAGCGGGCGTGCACGCCTTCGGTCGGACGGCCGAACTCCTTTACGGGGTGACCGGTGTGGCCGAGCGCACTCACTTCCATGGGCGGACCGATACGGCATTGGTCCGGGAGTTCTTCCTGAGCAATGGCCTACAAGGTCGTTCCTGGGACATTCGGCATTTCCTCGATGCCTATGTTTTCCTGCTCGATCATCGCCTTCAGCAAAATCGGGGTGAGATTTGCCCCGGTGTTCCGCAATTCCTCCAGGCCTTAAAAACGCTATCTGAGCCTCCGGCCATGGGCCTCCTGACAGGCAATATTCGCCTTGGCGCCAAGATTAAGCTTGGGGCTCATTCTCTTTGGGGAGACTGGATGTGTGGTGCCTTTGCCGACGATCACGACGATCGTAACCAACTGGCCCGCATCGCCCGCGACAGGGCTTCGCGTCAGCTCGGACGCCGTCTCGAAGGCCATGAAATATTGGTCATCGGCGACACACACCGAGACGTCGAATGCGCCCAAGCCATCGGAGCCAAGAGCCTCGGGGTTTGCACCGGCGGTGGATCGTCGGACGAACTCCAAAAGGCCGGAGCCACTTGGGTGGTGACCAATCTAGAAGAATTTCCGATGAACTCTCTTCAAGAGCAGATGAATTAATTGAGAGATTCACTTTTTGGGAAGGCCGCCAGTAACAGTCCTCGAGCCCCGTTCCAGTGATGAATTCACCGAAGTAGCGTCAACAACTGTGAACAAGTTTCGCCCGACTACCGAGTTTTGTGTTTGACCGTTCCACCCGCTTTCTTTAGCTACACCCTTACATCCGTGATCGCTCGCCGCTAGGCATGCCTCGCTCGAGCGTTTTTTAGTCCTTGGAGGGCTCAAATTTTCACGTGAATCGCGCTCACAGCCAAATGCTAAAAGCCAAAACATTTCTGGGGATCGACTTCGGGGCTGGCACCCTGAAGATCGCCGAGTTCGAACCGGCCGACGGCGGCGGTTTGAAGCTCGTCCGCTTTGGCGTTCGCGCCCTCGGGCTCCCCGGCTCCCAAGATGCTGCCCGCGATGGTGTGCTCAAGCGCGCCTTGAGTGAGCTTCTCGTTGAAGGTGGCTTTGTTTCCCGCCAAGCCAACATTTCTGCCCCGGGTTATCAGGTCTTCTCCAAATTCGTCAAACTGCCCCCGGTCGACGCCTCGAAGATTTCTCAGATCATCCAGTACGAGGCCCAGCAGAACGTCCCCTTCCCGCTGGCCGAAAGTGCTTGGGACCACCAAATTCTGGGTACCGCCGCCGACGGGGCTCGCGAGGTGCTTCTGGTGGCCATCAAGGCCGAGGTCGTTGAAAAGCTCTTTGCGGTGGGCGAATCGGTTGGCTTGAAGATGGAAGTGGTGGATGCGTCGATGGCCGCCTTGGCCAACGCTTTCCGCTACAACTACGGAGACGTCGAGGGCTGCAGCATCTTGATCGATATCGGAGCCAAGACCAGCAACGTCCTCCTCTTCGAGAAAAACAAATTTTACGTCCGTACGGTCCCGGTCGGTGCTAACACCATTACTCAAGAATACTCGGCCGAATCCAAGGTGCCCTTCGCCGAGTCCGAGAAATTCAAGATTTCCCAAGGTTTTGTCAGTTTAGGCGGTGCTTACGAAGAACCGGATGATGCGAAGGTCGCCGCCGTTTCCAAGGTTGCCCGCAACGTCCTCACCCGCCTGCACATGCAGGTGAATCAGACGGTGCAGTTTTACCGGACTCAGCAAGGTGGATCTGCTCCTCAGCGGGTCTACTTGTGCGGCGGTGGTTCAGTGATGGCTTACTCCGCTGAGTTTTTTCAGGAAAAGCTCAACCTGCCTGTCGAGTATTTCAGCCCGTTCCGCAATATTCAGATCGACCCGTCGGTAAACGTCGAGGAGCTCGAGAAATCCGCATCCTTCTTCGGCGAAGTGGTGGGTCTGGG
>JAPLUH010000035.1 GCA_026397675.1 Verrucomicrobiota bacterium | reverse complement strand
CCGCCGGGGTGTATCCGAGGTAAGCATAGTTATGGCCGTAGCCACCGTAACCCTGATACCCGGGAACGTTGGCCGGGATGACGTTGGTGCCGATCTTGGCCGTGGGGCAGGCCACCACCTTGTCCTTGGCGATGAGGTTGGTGAAGTTGCGGTTGTCGGTAGCGATGTACGTTGAGATTTCAGCGAACCATCGGCTCGGGGCCACCCACCCGGATCCGACCGGGGCCTCGGTGCCCGCGACCGGCAGAAAATCGGTTTGGTCGCCCGCATAAAGCAAGTAGCCCAAGACAATTTGCTTCTCATTGCTCGTGCATCGGACCGTCTGGGCCTTGGCCTTGGCTCGGGCCAGTGCCGGCAGAAGCATTCCTGCCAAGATGGCGATGATGGCGATGACGACGAGCAATTCGATCAACGTGAAGGCGTGGCGGAACAGCGCGGCCCTCGATGATGGAAAAGGTCTCATGGATCTTTGACATGTCAGCCCGCCCGGCAGGGTCTGTCAAAGTGTGTCTTCGGCGTAGGCCGAGCTGGTTGAGCAAACTCAGTCGCGATTTCAGTCGCGATTTCAGTCGCGCATGAAGTGGCAGGTGTAGCCGCCCGGGTTTTTGACGAGGTACTTCTGATGGTAGCCCTCGGCAGAATACCAGATGGAGGCGGTGGCGATCTCGGTGACCACGGGGCGGCGCCACTTGCCGGAGGCGTTGACCCGGGCCTTGACCGTCTCGGCCGTCGTTTTCTGGGTTTCGTTGAAGGTGAAAATGGCCGATCGGTACTGGCTGCCCACGTCGTTGCCCTGGCGGTTCAGCGTGGTGGGGTCGTGCATGCGGAAGAACCACTTCTCGAGCAACTCTTCGAGCGACAAGGTCTTGGGATCAAAGACGACTTTGACCGACTCGGCATGGCCCGACTTGCTGTCGTGGGTGTCGTCGTACTTCGGGTTGGGCAGCCATCCGCCGGTGTATCCCGACTGAGTTTCGCGAACGCCGGGAATCTTGCGCAAAATTTCCTCCATGCCCCAAAAGCACCCGCCGGCCAGGTAGATGGTTTCCAGCCCTGGAGCGGGCTGTGGGGCCGGGGGCACGGCGGGTAGCGCCGCCGCGAGGTTGGTCGATGCGTTGATCGAGGTGGGTTGGGTCATGGGAGCCTTTTTCGGAGACGAGGTTTTCTGGGGAGCGTCCGCAGCGGCGACGGTGGTCTGGAACAGGACCAGCGAGGCGACCAACAGGGACACGGTGGCAATCCAACGGCGCATGAGTCACCGATACCCTCACCGGCGCTCGGCGCAACCGCCAATTGCATGGTGGACCCAGGTGAGGAGGAAGGACCGATCCGTCCAGACGAGGGGACGCAATCTATAATGCCTCTTGGGCTAACCGTGGCTTGAAGTCTCTCTAGGGAGCGTCAAGGTTGGCTTCAAATTCTCCCTGAAGTTCGCCGGTTTTCCTGTGCTGTTTGCTAAAACCCCTCCTGAAATGACGTTGCACTCCTCTATCCTCCGGTGCTGCCTGCAGTCCTCCCTGTTGCCGCTGTTACTGGCCACAGCAGTGCAGGCAGCTGACTCGTCACCGGTCGTATTGCCCGGAACTCAACCGCTGACCCAGACGGGTGATTTGGCTCACGCCTTGGTCGGGGGCATCGACCGCTATTTGGACCGTGTTCTTGCGGCTTCACCCCAAACCCGCGCCCGCCATTGGAACCGGGACCTCAACTCGCCGGAGGCCTATGTGAAGTCCATCGAGACCAACCGCCAGCAATTGGCCCGAATCCTCGGTGTGGTGGACGCTCGCATGCCGGCGCAACTGCGGATTTCGGCACCGGTCTCGGGTGGCTCTTCCGGTAATCTGGCTGAAGTGGGCCGCGGCCGCGGATTTAAGATTTTCTCGGTGAGTTGGTCGGTGGTTCGTGGAGTGGAGGCCGATGGCTTAATGCTGGTTCCTGAGGGCGAGGCCAAGGCTTTCGTAGTGGCCATCGCCGATGCGGACCAGACGCCGGAGCAACTGGCCGGTCTTCAGGCGGGCGTCCCGGAGTCGGATCAGTTTGCTCGCCGGTTGGCCGAACGCGGATGCCGCGTGCTCATTCCTGCGCTAGTCGATCGCTCGGATACCCACAGCGGATTGCCCGGGTCGCGCAAGCTCAAGCAATCTCAGCGTGAGATGCTGTGGCGGGCCTCCTACGAAATGGGGCGCACCGTGCAGGGCTAT
>JAPLUH010000001.1 GCA_026397675.1 Verrucomicrobiota bacterium | reverse complement strand
CGGGACGGGGACTGGAGTTGGCAAGACCGTGCTTTCCGGACTCCTCGTGCGCCGACTGGTCCGACTCGGACGGACCGTACGAGCCTTCAAGCCCCTATGCAGCGGCGGTCGTGATGATGCCCGAGTGCTCGAAGCCGCCCTCAATGGATCTCAGACGTTGGAAGACATTAACCCCTGGCATTTCGAGGCTTCCCTGAGCCCCGCCTTGGCGGCCCGATTGGAGCGCCGGGTCGTGACCCTTCAAGAGGTTGTAGCTCACGTGCGACGACAGGCCGATGAAGTGGAACCCATTCTCGTCGAAGGGGCCGGAGGGCTCTTGAGCCCCTTGACCGCCGACGGAGATACGCGGGACCTGATCGCCTGCCTGAAAGCGAGACCCTTGATTGTGGCCTCCAACCGCCTGGGAGTGATCCACGACGTCCGCGCCACCCTCGGCTGCCTGCCGCCGTCGCTGCGTTCCAGCGTCCCCGTCGTGCTTATGGCTCCGGCTTCGGCCGATGCGTCCACTGCCCGCAATGCCCGAAGCCTCTCTGAATACCATCCCGCCGACCGCATCGTCGAGATCCCCAGGGTTTCGGAAGCAATCCAGTCCGGAGCCGGTTCGCCTTCTGTCGCTTTGAACCGCAAACTCGACCAAATCTTGAGCTTGTTGGCGATCTGAGTGCCACCGATCCAACAGAAAATTGTCCCGGCCGAGGCCGTTTCCGCCCTGCATAATCCGTTCATCCCTGGGTATCCAACGCCTTCGCCAGACCGATCCGGCGACCCTGAGCGGCAGCGGGACCGAGCCGAAGGGAGCCTTGGAGACAAACATCCTGAACACCCCGCGCGCAGCGCGAAAGTCCCACTCTCTGAGTCTCCTGAGCGACCGCAGGCTCGGTCTCGCAGAGCTCCGCCCGAAACATCCCTTTCAAAATCCCCAGAGCCTCCCCTGAACGCGCCTCCCAGAATCTGTTGCCGCCACGAAATTGCGCCAAGAACTCGCGGTTGCGGCCGGCTCAGTCCGTTGGCTATCGTTGGTCACGATTCTATGACGTTGACTGAAAAGTTGTTGGCCCGAGCCGCGGGCAAATCCCAGGTGTCCGCCGGTGACAATATCTGGGTGAATGCGGATGTCCTCATGACCCACGACGTGTGCGGACCGGGGACCATCGGCGTCTTCAAGCGCGAGTTCGGCCAGAACGCCAAGGTGTGGGACCGCAACCGAGTGGTCATCATTCCCGACCACTACATCTTCACCTCCGATTCCAAGTCCAACCGCAACGTCGACATCTTGCGCGACTTCGTGCGAGAGCAGGAAATCCCGTATTTCTATGACGTCATCGACGACCCCAACGGCGCCTGGAAGTTCGATGCGACCAAAGGATTGCTGAAGCGTCAGTACGGATCTCAGTACGCCGGCGTCTGCCACGCGGCACTCCCGCAGAAGGGGCATACCCGCCCCGGCGAAGTGCTCTTCGGCACCGATTCCCACACGTGCATGGCCGGCGCCTTCAACCAGTTCGCCACCGGCATCGGCAACACCGATGCAGGATTCGTGATGGGTACGGGCAAGCTGCTCATCAAGGTGCCATCGACCATCGGGTTCCGACTCGAGGGTAAGCTGCAGTTGGGCGTCATGGCCAAGGACATCATCCTGCATGCCATCGGCGAGATCGGCTTCGACGGCGCGACCTACCAAGCCATGCAGTTCCATGGCTCTGGCATCGCGACGCTGTCGATGGATGACCGCATGACCGTCGCCAACATGGCCATCGAGGCCGGCGGCAAGAATGCTATATTTCCCTTCGACGCGCGCACGGCCGAGTACGTCGACGCCCGCACTCGCCTCAACGGCACCCGATCCACCTACGAGCCAGTCGAGGTGGATCACGACCAGAAGTTTACCCGCGAGATTGTCATCGATCTCTCCAAGCTCGAGCCCACGGTGGCCTGTCATCCGGACCCCGGCCAACGCAAGTCCGCCAAGGAATTGTCCCACATTCAGCTCGATCGGGCTTATGTCGGATCTTGCACCGGCGGCAAGACCAGCGACTTCGTGGAATTCGCCCGCGTGCTGCGCGGCAAGAAAGTGGTCATCGACACCTTCGGCGTGCCCGCCACCCCAGAAATTGTCCATGACCTCCAGAACACCCGCTGGGGCAATCAGACCATCTGGGACATCCTCGTGTCGGCAGGCGTGCAAATGACCGAGAATGCCGGCTGCTCCGCCTGTCTGGGCGGACCGGTGGACACCTTTGGTCGGATGAATGCGCCCATGAAGTGCATCAGCGCCACCAACCGGAATTTCCCGGGTCGCATGGGTCACAAGGAGAGCCAAGTGTTCCTGGCTTCGCCGGCGACCGTGGCCGCCAGCGCACTGGCCGGTCGAGTGGCCGATCCGCGCGAATACATGAGCTAACAAAAGCTCACTTATCCACTCCCGCGGGACCCCATGCTCATGGGGCTTCACGCGGGAGTTTTTGTTTCTACTCGGAAGTTTGGCTCAGCCGGAACGATTCAGTTGGGAGGAAAGGGATGGCGTAGCGGATTCTTTCGCCAGACGAGGCGAGAGGGAGGCGCGGGCCAAGCTGAGGCTCGTGCTTGAAGGCTAAGGAAACTCTTCGACCCGAAGGCCGGTCTGAGCGCGGATGGTCTCGGCCACCGTGCTTAACTCCTCGGCGCTGAGGCGCGTGGCCCACGCTTCCGGCGTGGGTCGAGCCAGTGTGTAGGCATGAACCTCGCGTAAGGTGCCGCCACCGTCCCGAATTTGGTTGAGGCGCCGGCAGTAGGCATCCAGTTCAATCGAGGACATGGGTTGGCCGTGGGTCTTCAGGAAGAGGCTCTGAATGACAATGGGTCGAACCCGAGCTGTCTCCAGCAAGTTGCTCAAGATTCGGTCGAAGCGCACCGAACTGCGGTTGATGTGCCGGTAGTACTCCTCAGTGCCCGCGTCGAGCTTGGCCCAGACCTCTCCATGGTGGGCATCCATGAGCGACACCCCCCGGCGCACGGAGACTTTGTCCAAGCCAGCCGAGTCGGTGATGAGAACGATCTTGGTCTCAGCTAGTTCTTTTTCCCGCAGCACGTTGGCCACGACTTCCACGCACTCATCGAAGTTGGAGACCATGGTGGGTTCACCATCGCCGCTAAAGGCCACATCGCGGACGATTCGGCTCACCTCGGGAGGGGCATCGTTAAACTTGGCTTCAAGACCTAATCCGCCGCTCAGAGCATGGTCGATGAGCCAACGGAGTTCGTCCCGCACCTGATCCAGTCGGACGTCACGGGCCTTTCCGGGCGTGGTGCGATCGACCTCGCAGTAGACGCAGTCAAAATTGCACTGCTTGTCGGGATTGAGGTTCACCCCAATGGACAGCCCTCGCGATCGGCGCGAAATGACCGGATAGACGTACGTGAAGTCCTGGTAGCGTCGAGCGTGGTCGACAACGGCTTTCCAAGTGTTCCGGATCGTGATCGGAACGGCGGGCGAATCTCCCATAGGTGCGAGCATAGATTCCGGAGAGGCAAAACGCGAAATCTTCTGCGGGACCGGTTTGGTCGCGGCGGTGCACCACGGATTGGAAAGTGGGTGTTCGTCCCCATCAGGTTCTCCAACCGCTTGGGGAATATTCCCCAAACTCATCCAGTCCGTTGGCACCCTCATTGTGTAACACCGGCAAAATATGAGGAAACGAACCTCTACGACCCGGTTTTTAAGCCGATGAGGCCTTGGCACGGTCCATGCAGAACGTTTCCTAGAAAACGCGGGGTCGCGACCTCCGGAATTTTTTTGAAAGACCTTCTAAAAAGACCTTCTGGAAACAAAAACAAAGCCCCGATCCATACAGTCCCGATTCACAAAAAACATCGCTACAACCATGAACTCCAAGAAGTCCTTCCTGCTGGCCGCCTTGCTAGCCACGGTCACCACCCTGAGCTCCTTCGCTCAGTCCCCCGAGAAGCCCCAGAAACAGGAAAAGCCCGAGAAGGCGGAAAAGCAGGAGAAGCCTGAAACCGGCCGCGGCGGTCGTGGCCCGGGCATCGAAGTGCCCCGGATCGGCGTTCCCGAGAAGGTGTTCACCACCTTGCCCCAGTCCTTGCAGGACCAGATCTCCAAGTACCGTGAGCAGTCCAAGGGCTTCATTGATGCACAGCGGGAGGTAGCCAAGACGCTGAGCACCGCCACCCAGGAACAGCGCAACACCGTTCGTGAGCAGCTCAAGGCCAATCGCGACAAGTTCCTGACTGACACCCAGCAGGTGCGCACCGAAATCCGCGACCAACTGAAAGACCTCGGCGTCTCGGTCCGCGAGAACAAGCCCACCGATGGCGGTGGTTCGGGCGGCGGCAAGGGCCCCGGCCGTCCCCGCGGCTAATCCTCGAGGCTGATTTCTGCAGCCCCTCCCCATTTTCAGACAGGCTCTAAGCCGGAACGATTCAGTTGGGAGGAAAGGGATGGCGTCGCGGATTCTTTCGCAAGACGAGGCGAGAGCGAGGCGCGGGCCGATGGAGGCCCGGAACGAGTGAACAACGAAGCTCTTGCGGAAGAAGACGCAGCCAGCACGACCGATCCAATTGAATCGTTCCGGCTAAGGCAAGGCAGGCGAATCGCAGGTTGCGGCTCGCCTGCCTTTTTCGTGTCCGGCACTCTCTTGAGGATTGATCTGTTGCGTTTTCGCATGTCGACCCCGCCTCACAACCGCACCCCAATGGAAGCCTCTTCATGGGCAAGACATTCGGCTGGGTTCTGGGTCTGGATCTTCCTCTTGGGAGGAACTCTCTTGGGTGGTCAGCAAGTGCTGGGGCCCTTGCATCCGCGCGATCCGGATGGCGAATGGGAGATTCCGGTGTGGACCACCACGGTGACCGTGCGCAGCTCGGGCGGGTGGCGGGACAACGCTCTCCTTTCGGGCACCAACGCCCAGGAAACCCCGTTCGCTGGCTATGGGTTCGAGGCCTTTTTGATGCGCATGCCCATCGACGCCCATCGATGGACTTTGTTTGTCGGCGGTGAAGAACGTCGGTACCTCCAGACGGTGGATTCCGGCCTCGTGGGTCAGCCAGTGAATGGCGATGCCTGGGTTTCAACTTATGGCGAATATCGGTACCAAACTCCATCCGGATGGAGCCCAGGCCTCGTAGGTCAGCACCTCTACGCCAATCAAGTGTTCGACGCCTCGACGTTGGCCGACGGTCAGGGTTCGGTGCGTACCAAGGTCCATTCTCTGACCGCTCAACCGTCCCTCCGATGGTCCCGGGGCCGAGGGTTCCGTTGGGAGGTAGGTTACAGTTGGCAGCGCCAGAACTTTAATGCCCCGATCGATGGATTCTGGCAGACAGGGCCGCGCTCTGTGGTGGCCTGGGATTATGCCGAGGGATCGGCGCTCGAAGCCACCGTCCGCTACGAAAACCGGCCTTATGATTCCCGGCCTGCTGCCAATCTTCTGGGCATTCCCGAGCCCGACACGGTGGCGCGGTTCACTCAGCTCAATGCCGATGTGGCGTGGAAACATCAGTGGTCGGACAAACCTAAACTGCGTTCCACGGTGCGCCTCTTCCAAATGCTGAACCGGGATGAGGCGGTGGGTTTCTATGATTTTAACCGCTGGGGAGTGGCTGGAACCCTGCGTTGGGAAGGAACCCGTTGGGGGACCTTGTTGGGAGCGCGCTGGAGCCAATGGGACTACCAGCGTCAGTTCATTTCGCCGGCCCCGGAAGACCTCTTCAAGTACCGCCACACCCAGGATGTGGAAACCAATGCCCGCGTGTTCCGAAAAGTGGGCCGCCACGCGACGGTGTTTGCCGAGTACTTGTTCGAGCGGCAGAATTCCAATGTGCTGCTCTACACATACTCCTCCCACACGGCCACCGGGGGATTGGAATGGGAATTCTGAAACCGAACCGGCTCCAGTATGGAATGCATGGGCCCACGCTCGCGGCGGTGGCGGTGGCCTTGGCTGTGTTGTTACTAACGGTTCTCGGCACGCGCCTCCAGCTGCGCCGGGAACTCCGTGTGGGTTTGGCCCAACGCGAAGCCCGTGGTGTGGCAGCCCTATTCCAAGGACGTTTTGCCGCCCTGCGCGCCGAGGGGGTGGATGACCCGCTCTTGGCCGCCGTCGAAGTGGCCACGTTGCCGCAGTTGGCCTATGTCCAACGGATTACGGTCTTCGACGCCCGCGGCGGATTGCCCTCGAGGATTTATGGCGAGGAGTCTGTTCCGCAGCCGGATCCCTCCCAGTTGGAACGATTGATTGCGGGGGAAGTGCTTCCGGAATTCCGGGTC
>JAPLUH010000186.1 GCA_026397675.1 Verrucomicrobiota bacterium | reverse complement strand
AGTGTACCCCGTTTATGTGGATACCAACGTCATGGCGGGCCACACGGGCGAGGCCGATGCCTCGGGTGCCTACGCGGGGATTACTTACCTGCCATGCACGGCCCAAAACGGGTTCATCCCGGAGCCGCCGAAGGAGCACGTAGACGTCATTTACTTGTGCTCTCCGAACAACCCCACCGGGGCCACGGCCTCGCGGGCCCAGCTTGAGGCTTGGGTGAAGTACGCGTTGGCCAACCGATCGATCATTTTGTTCGACGCGGCCTATGAGGCTTACATTAGCGATCCGACAATCCCGCATTCTATTTACGAGATCCCGGGGGCCCGTGAGTGTGCCATCGAGTTTCGTAGTTTCTCAAAAAATGGCGGTTTCACTGGGGTCCGGTGCGCGTTCACGGTGGTGCCCAAGACACTCCTGGCCTCCACGGCCTCGGGCGAGTTCAAGCCCTTGCACCCGTTGTGGTCTCGGCGCATGACCACCAAGTTCAACGGGGTGTCGTACTTGGTGCAGCGTGCGGCCGAAGCCCTGTATTCGCCGGAAGGCAAGGCCCAGGTGGCCGCCTTGGTCGAACATTATATGGGCAATGCCAAGATCCTCGTGGCGGGCGCCAAGGCGGCCGGTCATCACGTGTTTGGTGGCGTGAATGCTCCGTACATCTGGGTCGATGCACCCAAGGGGCACACCAGTTGGCAGGCCTTCGACCGCATCCTCAATGAGTCCAATGTGGTGATTACCCCGGGAAGCGGCTTCGGCAGCAATGGCGAAGGATGGTTCCGTGTGAGCGGGTTTAATAGTCGAGCTAATGCTGAAGAGGTTTCCCGTCGCTTGCAGGCGTTGAACTGGTAGCGCGGGCCTTTGCGGAGTGCTCGTTGGTGCTCGCTCGGCGCGGTCCGTGCGAGACGCAAAGTTGGACGTTGGAGGTTGGGGAAATGTGGCTTAATTTCACGCCACATGACACGCCTCCTGTTGCTCCTATTGGCGTTAGCCCTGCCTCTAGCAGCGGCCCCCTCGAGCAAAGATCCCGCCCGATGGATCGCCGCGGTTTCGCCCGGTTTGATGCAGGTGGAGTTCACCCTGCAGTTTGACCGGGGCGACGCCCCGCATGGGATTCTTGATCAGGATCCGCGTTCCACTGGCCCTCGATCCAACAGCTTGGCCGACTTGGTCGCTGACGAGCGCCCTCTGGAAACCACCGGTTTCCTGGTGGGCCCTACGACCGTGGTGGCGATGGATCCCTGTGTGCATCCGCGATTCATCAAGACCATCGTGGTCCGGCAGGGGGCCCACCGATCCACCGCCCGCATCACGGCCTATGGCGTGGATCAATGGGCCTTTGTTCTAACCCTGGATCAGCCGATCGCTGGAACCAAGCCCATCGAATTTCCAGCCAAGGGCACCGAGGCTCCGGCCGCCTTGGTTAGCTATTACCGCCAAGACGGACAAATGGTCCGCGTGGCGCTGCCGTGGGGTGGCCAATACCTCGAGACCGAGTCCGGCAAGGCACTTCGGGTCTTGGAGCATCAGGGAGTGGCACTGAGCGCCCAGGGGCGGCCGTTGGGACTTGTGATGAACCATCGGCTCGATGCCGACAACCGGTGGCGGGGCAATCCCATGGCCTGGAAGAGGATAGAGGCCGCCGCCTTTGCCTCCCAATTGAAGGAGCTAGAGAGCTTGACCGCTCAGGCGTTGGTGCGCGTTCGCTTAAGTTTCCGTAGTCCCAAGGTGACCCCAGGCCAGAACCCGATGCGTGCGCGCACTCGTGGCGACGAGGAATCGGACGAATCGGCCACCGAACGCAACGAGTTGGGCGTACTCTTGCCCGGAGGTCGCGTGGCGGTATTGGCGGCGCTCAAGAGTGGGTTGACCGCTCGATTGGAGCGCGCCTCCATCCAGAGGGAGGGCAAGCCGCCCGTCACCGCCAAGTTTATCGCCTCTCTCCGAGATTTTGGGGTCCTGGTGATGGAACCTGAACAACCCCTCGGCGATGCGATGCGGATCGATACGACGCATCCGGCCGACCTCATGGGGCAACTCATGCTGCGGGCTGAGGTGGATTTGCGAGGCGAAACGCGCTCGTCCTATTTCCATGAGTCCCGGATCGCCGGTGTCCGGGTGGGTGCTCGAATGGAGCCCTATCCCGAGCTGCCCGACCCGGAGGTGAAGGACACCTTCCTCTTCACGATGGATCGCGCCCTCCACGCCCTACCGGTCACCCGTCGGGAACTATTGGGCGGTGTTCGCGATCCCTTCGCCGGTCGCCGTCAGTTGACGACTGCGCGCCAATTGGCGGACGCCGTTCGTCGCCTGCCTGAGACGGCCGATCCGGCCAACGTGCCGGTGTCGGAGGCCGACGAGAACCGATTGGCCTGGCTCGGGGTCGAACTTCAGCCGCTGACCCGTGAACTGGCCCGCGCCAACCAGGTGTCCGACCAGACGCGCGACGGCCAGACTGGCGGGCTCATCACCTACATCCATCCCGACTCGCCCGCGGCCAAGGCGGGCATCAAGGCGGGCATGGTAATGCTGCGCTTGCGAGCCGCATCGCAGCCGGTGCCCATCGAAATCCAACTTGAGGAAGACTTCGCGCGCGCGCAGGGCTTTCCGTGGGAACGCTTGGATGAGATTCGCGATCAATTCTTCGAGCGAATTTTCACGCCGTGGCCCCCGGTCGAAACACCGTTAACCCGGGCCCTGACCGATCTGGGCTTCGGAACCCGTTTCACGGCTGACTTTGTCGAGGAGGGCAAATTGCTCACCCAAGAGTTCGAGGTGGTTCCGGGGCCGACACATTATGAGTCGGCAGCACGGTTTAAGTCCGAGAGTCTAGGAATCACGGTGCGCAACCTCACCTACGACGTGCTCCGCTACATCCAGCGCAAGGCCGAAGAGCCCGGGGTGGTGGTCTCGCGGATCGAGCCCGGCGGGCGCGCCAGCGTCGCAGGTGTGAAGCCTTACGAACTGATCACCCACATTCAGGACCAGCCGGTGTCCACGGTCGCTGACTTTGAACGCCTGGTGGCGGCCGAAAAGGGAGATCTGAAGCTGACCCTCAAGCGCATGGCCAAGGGTCGCATCGCGACAATTCGGGCGGTGGCCTCGGAGACCAAAGAGTAGGAAACTTATGAATCCATCGAAGGCATCCAAAACCCCGGTGGGTGAAGCGGGAAGAAAACTCCTGAAATGGCTCGGCATTGCTTCGTTGTGGTCGCTGGCACTGGGCGCGGCCGAAGCTCCGCCAGCAGACCCACACTGGGCATTCCTGCCGGTGGTCCGACCGGCTATTCCTTCCACCAAAATCTCGGCCGGTGCGGCCAATCCGGTGGATACCTTCATTCAAGCCCGTCTCTCCGAGAGTGGGTTGACGCCTTCGGTCGAGGCCGATCGTGCGACGCTCATCCGGCGGTTGTACTTGGTGATGTTGGGAGTACCGCCGACTCCAGAGGAGGTGTCCGCGTTCTTGGCGGACGTGCAGCCCCGAGCTTGGGAGCGATTGTTGGATCGCGTGCTGGAGGATCCCCGTTATGGAGAACGCTGGGGACGTCATTGGCTCGATGTCATCCGGTTCGCCGAGAGCAATGGTTTTGAGACCAACCGCGAGCGGTTGAGCGCCTGGCGGT
>JAPLUH010000382.1 GCA_026397675.1 Verrucomicrobiota bacterium | reverse complement strand
AGGATCGGGAGGCATTGGCGCCAGTGGCTCCAGAAATAGCCGAGGTCTAGTTTCAGAAAGCTCGGAGACAGCGAGGCAGGCATGGAGATCCAGGCCTCGGGCATCCGGGTGATGGGAATGAGTCCGCCCTTGCCGTCCGGGGTCTGAGTGAAGAATCCCAAGATCGTGAGTCCGATCACGGTCAGGATGATCGCACCGGGCACTTTTCTCCAGACCAACGCCGCGGCCACGACAACGCCGGCCATGACCATCAGGGGGCTGGGTTGGTTGAAGGCGGCCAAGCCAACCAGCGTGGCTGGATTGTCCACGATGACCCCGCCGTTCTTGAGGCCGATGAAGGCGATGAAAAGCCCGATACCGCAGGTGATAGCCAGTTTAAGTTCCTGGGGAATGGCCTCCAGTAGTCGTTGTCGGATGCCAGTGAGACTAAGGATCAGAAACAGTACCCCTCCGTAAAACACCAGTCCGAGGGCCGCCTGCCAGGGGATCTTGGCACCGAGGCAGATGCCGAAAGTGAAGAACGCATTCAAGCCCATGCCCGGAGCCAGCGCGATGGGGTAGTTGGTGGCCAGGGCCATGGCGAGAGTCATGATGGCTGAGGCCAGGGCGGTGGCGGTGATGAGGGCTCCCTTGTCCATGCCACTCATCCCGAGAATCGCCGGGTTCACCGCCAGAATGTAGGCCATGGCGGCGAAGGTGGTGATGCCGGCGATGATCTCCTTGCGGATCGTGCTGCCGTGGTGGGTCAGTTGAAACCAACGTTCGATCATGAGGTGGAAGTGTTCTGATGACTGAGGAAATTGCCATTCCCCCGGAAGCAGGAGGCGAGCCGTAACTGACTGGTAGCCCGTAGGGGACCGGTCCCGTCGAGGATTTGTGCCCGGGGACAGACTTTTTTACCGCATTGGGAGTCGCCAAGCTGCCCGCAGTCGAGAGGAGGGTGGTGGCGATTTGTGAGCATTATGCTCGGAATGCGTCACCAGCGCGGATGCCGCAGCGGCGTTGGGCCGTAACACGGTGATTTGAGGCGATGGTTGAATCTCAGATCACGAAGTCCGCATCGGCTAGGTCGGCGGCCTTGAGCTTTTCGGCGCGGGTGACCAAATTAGCGAGGGTGGTTTTTTCGAGGAGGTGGGCGATGGAGTCGCGGACCTCCTTCATGATTGAGCGCAGGGCGCAGCGGGCCTCATCGGGGCAGTTGCATTTCTCGTAGTAGTTTTCTGAAACACAGCCAATCGGAGCCAAAGCTCCCTCGATGTGTCGGATCACCCCGGCGATGACGATCTTCTCTGGCGGTTTGGCCAGACGGTATCCTCCGGCGACTCCGCGACGGCTTTCGACGAACCCTCCAGTCCGGAGGTCGTTGAGAATTTGCTCAAGGAAACGCTTCGGGATGTTTTCCGCCGATGAGATCATCGAAATTTGGATGACCTTGGGCGAATAGCGCAACCCAAGGTGGGTTAGGGCGCGCAGGGCGTATTCACCGCGGACGGTCAGCTTCATCAGAGAGAGAAGTTAGAATCCCTACCGTTTCAATCAAGGATTCGATGAAGCCAGAAATCAAATAGAGTGACAGGTTTAAAGTAGAAACAGCAATAGAGTGACAGGTTCAATGTTTGGAATCGGGTTGGGTGAGGATTCGATTGGGGAGTCGCGCCGGCCGGGCTTCCAGTGGTTGCAAATAGAGTGACAGGTTCAAAGTGGGCACAGGCTCCTTGGGAGAAAATGGAACCGTGACAGGTCCAATGACGGGATTCCTTGGGGACAGGCTTGACCGGTCCGGTGACCCCGGCGCTTGATCGGCGCAGCGCTCCACTCCTCCAATGACTGACTCTTCCGAACCCCAGTTTTTATCCGGCGTGATCGAGGGTTTCTATGGCCCGCCGTGGACTTCAGCCGAGCGATACCAACTCTGGGATTGGATGGTTCGCAGCGGGTTGAACACTTATTTTTATGGTCCCAAGGATGATTTGCATCAGCGAGCCATCTGGCGGCAACCGTACGATGAATTAGGGCTAATGGAGGTCCGAGAAGCAGTGGCCGCATGCCGGCAGCGCGGTTTGCGTCTTATCTATGCCTGCAGCCCGGGACTGGATGTCACGTATTCGGATCCCGCCGACATGGCTGCGATCCAAGGCCGCTTGACCCAGTTGCTGGACGCCGGCGTGAGCGACGTTTGCATCTTGCTCGATGACATTCCAGACGCGATGCGCCCCGAAGATCTGGCTCGCTGGGGCTCTCTGGCGGCCGCTCAAGCTGCCTGGGTCAATGAGGTGTACGCCTGGACTCGCGCACGCACGCAGGGTCGCTTTTTGGTATGCCCAACGCCCTACTGCGCACGGATGGTTGCTGCACGTCACGGAGGTGAGGGGTATTTGGAAACACTCGGTCTGGGTCTTCTTCCCGACATCGACATTTTTTGGACGGGTCCGGAGATCATCTCCGAGACGCTAGACCTGGACCCCATCGCTCGGTTGACCGAGATCCTGCGCCGTCCTCCACTCATCTGGGACAATCTCTTCGCCAATGATTACGATGGTCGCCGGTTTTTCTGCGGTCCGTATGCCGGAAGACCCTTGGAGCTGAAACAGGCGGTGCGGGGAATTCTGCTCAATCCCAATACGGAGTTTCCGCTCAACTTCGTGCCGATCCATTCGTTCGGGGCCTACCTCGCGGCCGACAGTGTATGGGATTCCCGGGCGTCGTTTCTGGAGGGTTTGAAGGCTTGGTGGCCTCGATTCGCCACCGTGGGGGTTCCGTTGAGTTTTGATGATTTGGTGACCTTCGCGGATTGTTTCTATCTGCCTTATCAGGAGGGGCCTGAGGCGGATGCGTTGGCGCAGGCCATCGCCCGGAGTTTGTCGTCGCCCCGGCGTCCGGAGGACCCGGAGTCTCTGGCCGTACGAGCGCGGATGCTTCGGTTGAAGGACTTTTGTGCGCGGTTGGTGGATTTGAAGGATCGCGGCTTGTTTCACGCGTTTCACCGGCGGGTCTGGGAATTGCGAGAGGAGCTGGACCTCATAGACCGCTGGTGGAGCCACCAAATCGATCCAACCCGCACAGGTACTCCGTTCGAGTCCGACTTCCACCGGCCGAAGACGTATCGCGGGGGCTTGGTGGTGCGCTTGCAGTCGTTCCTGAAACCCAAGCCGGACGGCTCGATGGAATGGAACTCCATAAACCCCGGACCCGAATCGGCGGTATGACTCTAGCTATTCCTTTCCCATTCCGGTTGCGCCCACCCCAAGCGGGTGACAGAGCAGGAGCCTACGCGGTGTGCCTAAAGACCGGTAATTTCGGACAGGATGGCGAGTCGTTTTACCGCGACGACCCGGATGCGTTGGGCCGCGTTTTCGTGGGCCCCTATCTGGAATACGAGCCGGAGTTGGCGCGGATCCTTGAGGATGACCAGGGCATTTGCGGGTACGTGCTCGCGGCGATGGATTCCCACGCGTTCTATGCTCGGTATGAAGCGGAGTGGCGGCCGGAGTTGTGCCGGGCTTATCCGGCCCCGACCGGCGACCCGGGCGGATGGAACCGGGTCCAGCAAATCCACCACGTCTATCACCACCCGGATTATTTTTGCCCGGAGACCTACGACCAATATCCCTCGCATGTGCACATCGACTTGCTGCCACGGGCCCAAGGTCGAGGGCTGGGTCGGGCGATGATGGCGGAAGTGCTGGGGCTGCTGCGTCAGCGCGGATCACCGGGAGCGCACCTTGGGGTGAGTTTGCCCAACATCCCGGCTCAGGGGTTTTACCGAAAGCTGGGATTCCAGCCACTCATCCAGGTCGGGGAGGGGATGGACGGTTGCTTGTATTTGGGTCACCGATTGAATGGTCTTACGCCTGCCTCGAGTGAGAGGTAAGAGAGGATAACCCCACGTGACATGAATTCGCTGTCCCTCTTTCTCCACCGCTGGCTGATCCCGCGGATGACCGCGATCAGTGAGAACACC